>JAUHXN010000105.1 GCA_030426865.1 bacterium
TACATTAAATTCATTCTATGAGACTTCATTTTTGAGGCTAGTAAAAGATGGAAATGGTGATTGGGTTTATACATATAAACCAATGTTATTAACAGATACAAATTTTCTTTCTGAATTAAGAAATTTACCTGAAAAAGATTATTTCGATCATTTAAGCTTACTTTCAAATTCAACTTTACCAAAATTAGAATTACAATCTCATTCCAATTATTTTGCTTTTTCAGAAAGAATATTCTCTGAAAAGCCATGGTGGGCACAACTATTTATAGTTTCAAATTGGGGTGCGGTATATGATACAAACTTTTCAAATCCATATATTCCAACGGTTGAATCTATAAATCATAGCCCTGAAACAGGTGAGCAAGTGCGTTTTTTACTAAACAACGCTATTCTTTGGGGAGCAAAAGGGCTTTTGTATGATAGACTTGCTTCATATTCTAATTATTTATCACCTGATGAACCTGAGAATGTGAAAATCTCTGAGTTTAGAGATAATCCGAAATTATATGCAATTGGTGTGACTACAGGTTCACCTGATAGTGTAAATAGCAGTTTAACAGGTATAGAATACTTAAATCAAGAAGGTTTAGGTGGTGATTTTATGAATACCGTTCATGAGCCAAATAATATTAATTATTATATGGATTTTGATTCTATTTCAAGCTACATGAACGTTCCTCAGAATAGGATTTTCTTAGGAAGAAAATCACAAAGGCGAGAAATGTATAAGATACATAGTATTGTTAATAATACAAGCTCATAACTTCTCTCATTGAGATTACAAGCAGGATACATTAAAAGTTTTAGGGACTACTATGTTCAACATCCTGATATAGTAGAAGATACGATTATCAACAAATTCATTTCAATTGATAGTTCAAATTTTCATGTTTATAACACCCCAAAATCAACTATATTTAATCAAAGACCACTTGAACCTTTTGTTGATTCTACATTCTTTGATGTCACTTTATTAAAGCATGAAGATTCATCTTTAGACAGTGTTTTTTACATCGGTGTTCAAAATAGACGAACTGACCCAATGATTATATATAAAAACCCTTTAAATAGTTCCGATAAGTACCTAAGGTTTCTAACAACAGCTGAACTTGATGATTATTGTACTAATGGAGGGGAAGGACAAACAGCTGAATATTGGCAAGACTATTATTGGAAAAGGCTAGGTACACGAGAAATAGAAATACCATTTAATTATACTTTCTCAGATACTAATGACTACAACCTATTACGAATATCTGAATTAGATTCAGAAAGTGGAGTTCTAGATACTGCATGGTATTTTAATGAACCTTTTAATAATAGGGTAAGAGATACAGTTATCGGTCAAAACCGTTCCCTCTTTGTAAAACTTTTACCTGGTCAAGGGAAGATACTCAAAGTAGAAGTATTAAACACGGATATGGTTAGTGGGTTTCTGGATAACTATAATCAAAACAATCTAGTTGAGTATAGAGACCCAACAGATTCTAATAGGATTGTTTATCATTTAGCATATTATAAGAACTCATACATACCAGATACGAATATAGTCTATAAAGAAGTACATTATATTCAGAGTATTCCAATTCAAAAAAATGATTTGTCTGAAAACATAAGATGGAATGCGGGTTCACGTGTAAATGTTTCAAAAGACTTTTTTATACGGCAAAACCCACTCAATCCATTATATGAAGATTGTAATCATCCAGCATTAGTGGTAAGAGAAGATAGTTCTGGTATCCCACATCCTTATATTGTTTACACTTGTACTGACAGTCTAGGTACAGGTGCAAATGCAGGCAGAGTAGTTCTTTCTAAAATTCTTCCGATTGGTGGTGCAACAGTATCAAATGAAGAGATATTTGAGCTTAATTCAAATAATATTGAAAGATTTGGTACGCCTACAATCAATGCTTCAGCACATGGGAATTATATTGCATGGACGGACAGCCTTAGAGGTCTTTTAGTTGCATATCAAGATACGAATAGTATTACTCCAATAGATATAGACTCTATTAAAATACATGAGTTCCCTGATGTGTTTCCAAAGTCAATATTATACCCTTCATTTAATACATATAGTCATATGGAAAATGGAGAAAATAATGCAGGTTTAGTATGGTATCAAATGCATGATACTATTGGCGGTATTTATTATTCAAGAGTTTCATTTGATGATGATAATGATACATTAGTTTTGAATATCCCAGATAATTATCAAGGAGGAATAAACCTACAGAAAGATATTAATAACAAAATGGTTAAGATTTCTACTACAAATATGTCAACTAAAGTAGAAACAAAGCCAATAATATATAGAAGTTTAGGCAGCTATGTTACTACAGATATTCCAGAATGTATTTACAATAGAGTTGATAATATAGACTGGATAGATGATCAAACTTTTGTTGATTTCTCAACAACTAAGATAGCAGGTATCACTTTCTATTATAAAGATACTAATCATGTGACTGATAGTTGGAATTCATCGAAACTAAGAGAAATATATCTTTCTGGAACTCGAAATACAGATGTTATTTCAAGTATAAACTCAGCTCAGCAAGATGGTATAATAATAGGTGGTGAGGAAAGTGAGGTAGCAGGTAACTACAATCTAAATTTCACATTGGATACAACAGTTATTTATCAAATGCCTAAATTTAATGGTTCTATATTATTAAATAATGATGGTGATTTTATGGAGGCTTTTAATCCTAAAGTAGCACCAAGACAAGCTGCTACAGGAAGTATGACACAACTTGCAAAAAGCAAACAACCTAATTTTGAAGAATTAAACAATATGTGGAAGAATAGAAGAGTTTTTGAGACTAGTGATGTTGATTCTCTAGACAATCCAATTATTAAAGCATCTGCTAATTTGTTCTATAAAGCAGTGTATGAAGATTTAATTGATAATCATGTATTGATGGGCTTTACTGGTGATAGTAATAATGTATATTTTGACTTACCTAAGTTTGAAAATGATCCTGGGTCAATTTCTACTAATCCTGTTAACTTTGAAAATGTATCAAATTTAACAGATCCTTGTCCTACTGATTTATTATTATCTGACCTAACAGCAGATTCGTTTAAAGCAAAAGGACTTATATTGAGTGATGCTAATAATGATGGTGAAATGGAAATGGAGATAACAATTTATGGCTATCGAAATTCAGATGTTAATCTAATACTTGAAAGAGCCTATGATTCTGCACAAGTAGTATTAACTATGCCTACCATTACTGCTTACCCAGCTAATGCTACAAAGTTGATATACTCAATAATTGATTCTACTACAACAGAGTTTAATCTGATTTATCAAAATAATGATACTACAGCACACTATAATGAAAAAGCATTTATAGGTGGTTTGCAGAATAACGACACAATAAGCTACAAATCAGCCATTCAAAATGATCCAGTGAAATACATAATAGACTTTAATAACGGTGGTATTCAATACGAAGCAAAGAATATCAATGACTTTGAGCTTACTGTTTATCCAAACCCTACATCAGGTAATCTACGTGTACAAGCGTTTTTACCAGAAAAGCTAGATGGATACAAGATTAGTAATAGGTCACTTGTAGTTACTATTTATGATGCTACTGGCAGAATGGTTACAACACAAAATGGAGCAACGGGTCAGATGTTTGAATTTGACTTGTCTAACAGTCCTGCTGGAGCTTATATCATCAATGTAGAACACAGTGAAGTAAATAAGAATTACATGGCTACAGAACGGATTGTGAAAGAATAGTTGATATTATATTAAACTTGATATTTATAATAAATACCGAGATCAAGTAAAATCCTCGTCTAGCAATAGTCGGGGATTTTTTTATTTGTTACTATACCTGATATCTCTTTCATCTGCTGATAAATTGAGTTCGATAATAGTATCCTAGGGTGTACCATAGGCAACTTTTCGTTTGAAAAGCTGCCTTTTTTTATATAATTCTAAAACTAAAAACATCGAATTTTTAATTGGTAAGTGAAAATTGTATATTTTTCCTATGCAATATTATTCGATTACTAGAATGTATAACTGCCAATAAATTAATTAGTTATTATAGAATAACAAAGTTGCTTTAATCAACCTCCTGATATTATTTTTTATTTTACCTTAAATATCCTTACTTTAGTATAAATCCACCTAATTAGATTCATTTCATAAAATAATAGTGTGATTTACTATGATATTAGTTTTAATAATCTTTTCTGTTATTTTAATTCTATTTAGTATCTACTTATATACTAGAATAAAAAGAATTTCAACTCAAAAAAATATTTTACAACAAAGGTTTGACAATCTTCAAAGACTTTCGCATACAGGTTATTTTGATGGATATTTCAATGATGATAATGTTTGGTGGTCTGAAGAACTAAATAAATTAATTGGTCTAAAACCTCATGAATATATAACCAAAAAAGATGATGCTATAAGCCTTATATATGAAGAAGATAGGGGAGGTTATCTTCAATTATTAGAAAAAACCATAGAAGATGGTAGTTCTTTAGCTACAGAGTACAGGGGTAAAAATGTTAGAACTGGTGAGATAAGGCACTACCGCACAAATGTAGAAGTGATAAAAGATAGTGAAGGTAAACCAATTGGTTTAAGAGGTACAGTCCAAGATAATACTGATAAAAAAGAAATTCAGCTTGCACTTAGTGAAAGTGAAGTCAAACAGGCCAATGTAATGTCTAATATTGATGATTTAGTATTCGTATTAGATAATGAAGGAATATTTAGAGACTTCTATAATTCGTCAAGTAGTGATAGATTGTATACTTCACCAGATAGATTCTTAAATAAGCATTACAAAGAAGTGCTTCCAATATCTATAAATACTCAATTCGATTCAATTCTTGAATTAATACGTAAAGATGGTAAATCTAGACAGTTTGATTATTCGCTTGAAATAAATGGAGAATTGAAGTGTAAAAGTAAGTGTATTCAAAGGTAAAGATGGAACTAAGGAAGGATTTATAGTTGTAGCTAGAGACTTTACAGAAAGAAAACTTATCGAAGAAAAACTTGCTGAAAGTGAAAAAAGATTCCGGAAAATGACAGAATTATTACCAGTAGCTGTTCTTGAAGTAGGTTTAGATGGAAGTATTTACTACGCGAATAGTAAGACTCTTGAGTGGTTCGGATATGAAAAAGAAGAACTATTAAAGAATCTAAAGACTCATGACTTAGTTATTCCTTCACAAAGGAATAAGATTAAAGAAAATTTAAAAAATAGAATACAGAATCCCGACTTAGGTCCAATTGAATATACTGGAATGAATAAAAATGGTGGTTCATTCGATGTGTTGCTTTTTGCAAGCGCAATTATGAAAGGGGAAAATTTAGTTGGTTTTAGAGGTGTTTTGATGGATATTTCTGAAAGAAAAAAACATCTTTCTGAATTACAAAAAATATCAAAGCTCGAATCTTTAGGAATACTTGCGGGTGGTATAGCTCATAATTTTAAAAACATTCTTGCAGCAATCACACTTTCTGTTGATGTTATCAAGATGAGCCCTTTGTCTATTGATAAACAACTTAATAGAATCACTGCAAGTTTGGAACAAGCAAATGCCTTAGCCACTAGGTTTCAAACATTTACGAAGTCAAATGAACCGACATTAGAATCTGTAAATATAAATGAAATAATAGAAAATTCGATTGAAATTGCATTGGCGGGAACTTCAAATAAGATTGACTTAAAATTTGAAAAGAATATATTCCCAATTAAAGCTGATAGTAAGCAATTGAATGAAGTAATGATGAACCTACTTATTAATTCTAATCAAGCCATGCCTAAAGGAGGTAAAATAACTATAACTACAAGCAACGTAAAACTTTCAGATTCACAAGTCCAATCTCTTAGCAAAGGAGAGTATGTCAAAATAGAGATAACCGACGAAGGAATTGGGATAGAAAAAGATGTAATTGAAGAGATATTTACCCCATTTTACACAACTAAAAAAGATGGTCAAGGTCTAGGGCTACCTACAGTATATTTTATCATTAAAAACCACAATGGTGCAATCACAGTAAACTCTGTAGTAGATAAAGGGACAACATTTACTATTTATTTAGAAAAACAGATTGAAGAATTGGAGCAAAAGGAATCTATACAAAAGGGAATAAATACAAAAAAATTCAGAAAGACTCGAGTTCTGTTAATTGATGATGATATTAATATAACTAACTCTATGGCTGATGTTTCTGAAATTATAACAGATTTGGAAATAGAAACTTTTAATAATCCATTGAAAGCTATAAAATATTTTAAGGAAATTCATCCTAACAATCCTTTTGATATTGCTATATTAGATATGACCTTAGTTGGTTACGAGATAGATGGACTAGATGTATTAAATGAATTAAGAAAGATAGATCAAAATCTAAAAGCATTGGTTTTTAGTGGGCACTCTGCGAAACCTGTTGTTTCACATTACAAAGAGTTCGGTTTTGATGGTAGATTAGATAAACCCTGTAATTTCGAGCATCTTCTAGATACTATATACGAAGTAGTCTATAATCAAAAAAACGCTTAACAGTAATACTATCAAGCGTTTCATTTTCTAATTGACTATATCATTATTTGATTACATACCAAGTGAATTGAATATAAACTTCCATTGCAAATATGTATTCTCTACTTGCTTATCTATTGATTGACCACTACCATGACCAGAATCAAAATCAACAAATAAAAATACGTCATTTTCTTGTCCTGGGTTGTTTTGTAAAGCAGCCGCAAACTTCTTAGCATGAAGTGGATCTACTCTTGTATCATTCTCTCCAGCTTTGACTAAAGTAATTGGATAGTTTACTCCTTGTTGTATATTGTGATAAGGAGAATAGGGTCTAATAAACTCATAATCTTCTGCCTTATCAGGGTCACCATATTCAGGAATCCAATATCTTGCAATTAAGAATTTATGATATCTTAACATATCTAGTAATGGAACTGCAACTATTGCAGATTTGAATAATTCAGGTCTTTGTATTAAACACGCACCAGTTAATAAACCTCCATTCGATCCGCCTAAGATACAAAGCTTTTCAGAACTAGTATAATTTTCTGATATAAGATATTCTGCTGCTGATATGAAGTCATTAAAAACATTTTGTTTTCTTTCTAACATACCATCTTTATGCCAGCTTTCACCATATTCACTGCCACCTCTGAGGCATGCAACAGCATAAATTCCACCTCTATTGATGAAAGAAGCTTTATCCCCTAAAAATGATGGTCCCATAGAGATATTAAAACCACCATAACCGTATAACAATGTTGGATTAGTACCATCTAGCTCGATATCTTTTCTATGGGAAATAAATAAAGGTACCATAGTTCCATCTAATGATTTATATTTAATCATTTTAGAAACAATATTATCAGTATTTATTGGTAATTCATCTTGATAATAAAACTCCCATTCAAGGGTCTTCCCATCAAGTTTATATAACTTTGCAGGGCTAGTAAAAGTAGATAGACTAACAAATAGTGTATTCATTTCTTCATTGTAACTCATACCAGAAACATCTCCAAATTCAGGTGTCTCAACTTCTTTGATATAATTACCATCGAAATCATAAGCAGCAATATGACTCAGAACATCTTTTTTGTACATTATCAATACATAATCAGATGTAAAAGTAAATCCTTCTAATACAGTCTCTTTTTCTGGGTAAAACTCATACCAATTTTCGAATTCAGGTTTATCAATATCAGTTACATAAATTTTAAAATTTGGTGCATTATAATTTGATTGAAAGTAAATTTTGTCCTTATGAACATCAGGAAATGAACGAAACTCTTTTGAACTAAAAATTGTTTTAGGCTCATTTTTATCTTCTTGTTTTCTAACTTTTAATGTGTTAGAATAGAAGTCACCTTGACTAAAGAAAGTTAAACCACCATGCTTTGTGTCCCAAACACTTGCTACATCTTTTGCATCACTAGGTTCAGCAAGTAAAATATCTTTATCTCTACTAGTACCAAGTTTATGTTTATATACCTGAATTGGTTTTTGGTTATCTATCATATCTCGAGTTTGCTTAGTGATGTAAGCGTAGATCTCATCTTTTGCGAATCTAAAAGATCTGAGTCCAGTAATTTCTTTGCCTATTTGTTTTCCAGTTTTCGAATCAATTAATCTGTAAGTATCTATTTCATCACCTTTATACTGAGTCCCAATAGATATAATATTGCCATCTTCAGTAAAACTCATACCTGATAAAGATGTATTTCCAGTTTTATCTAAATCAATAGGGGAGAACAGTTTTATTTCTTCACCATCTATAATAGTATAAAGTGTGTTATGTTGTTCACCTTTTTTTCGTGCATAGAAGAATTCTCTTTCTGCTCTAAAAAAAGGTGCACTTCTATAATCTCTATCGTTAAGTGCTTTGATTTCATCTTTTAAACCTTTTATATCCTTTCCATTGTTAAGTATATAGTCAACTGTAGATTTATGTTGAGATTCCGACCAAGCCCTTACTTCAGGGTCAGATTTATCCTCTAACCATCTATAATCATCTTTGATAACTTCACCATGAAGAGTATCAAAAACAGAAATAACTTTAGTTTTTGGGGGCTGATAATCCGTCATTTCAATTCCTAATAGGTTTGTAAATGCTAATGCATATAATAAAGTGGCTATTGATATTTTAAACATTCTGAACTCTAAATTTATTAATAATTATTCCTTATTTAAATTAGTTCTAAAACAGTGACGCCTTCACCGCCTTCAGCTAAATTTCCATTTCTAAATGATTTGATCGAAGTTTGCATCTTTAAGTATTCATGAATTGCTTGTCTTAAAGCACCTGTACCTTTACCGTGTAAAATAGTAAGGAAAGGTAACCCGGCTATAACGGCATCGTTTAGAAAACTCTCTACTATTGCAATAGCGTCATTAACTCTTTCACCTCTGACATCTATTC
>JAUHXN010000106.1 GCA_030426865.1 bacterium
AAAATTAGTTTTCTTAAACCACCCTGTTGATGCTACATAAACATGTGGACGGACTGGATCTATTGCAATATTGGAATATTTTATTCCAATTGTATCTTCATATTCGATATCAAATAAACTAGAAACTGTATATTGCTCATCTAAGCTTCTAACTAATCCACCATTTCCGTTTAATAATACAAATCTTAGACTATCTGGAGTTAATACAAATTTAGAACCTGTAGAGAGAGGATACGGAAACGTGTGAATTAGTTCACCATTTTCTGGATTCCTTCTTTGTATTTGTCCACCTGCCCCCTCTCCCACAAGCATTAATACTTCATTCTGTCCTTTCAGAAATGCCATATCTTGCACTTTTCCTTCGATTGTCCTATTCCAAACAGGAATAATCTCTGAACTTGAGAGAGTATATGACATTAGAATTGTCGTGGTTAATATGGCTAATAGAACGGATTTCATCTACATCCTCAATTGAGAATTATCTTATAAATACAAGCGTAATTTTTATTCGTTATATTCATCTAAGACTTTCTCATATCCACCAAGCTTTGTACTATCTATTTTATCTATATATCTTGTGTATATCAGACCTATATCTTTCCCAAATCGGTATTCATATACTTCATTGTGCTTTATTTTGATAGTGTCGTTTCCTCGGTATCTATCTACATTGTATGTAACATATAGAAAACCAGTAATGAATTTGACTTTGTTACCTTCGAACTCCGCTTCTGATTGATTTCGTTTGCTACCAGTGAACGCTACATATCCATTATAAACAGAATTACCAATAGTTGTATCTTCTAGGGCGAATGATACATTGTCCCAATCACCCACATAAAGATTATAAATATCTAGCCAACCGGTATATCTGAACCTAGACGAATCTGTAAGTGAGAAATACATATTCGACAAAGAAATCCTATTAGAATCAAGTGAATAGTAGAACTCATTATTAGATTTGTTCCCTTGTACTATATCTTCAGAGTCCATTACATATGCTTTTCTACCATTATGAACTAACGTATCTACATAATATGTTGTATTTATAGCGAAACCAGCTTGTGATATATTACCGTTTGAATCTATTCCATAATAAGTATAGTCCCAAGTATCTCCGGAATCTAAAGGAAGATAGTCTCTATAGTCAAACTCTTCAACAGGAGTAACTCCATCATTACTGCACGAGTAAAACAATATAGTAAACAAGAATATTAACAGATTAATACGCATCAGTTATCAGGATTTGTGTAAAAAAGATAGTTTCAATATACGAAACACACTTATGATATTGAAAATATAAAAAAAAGACCCACTCTTAGTTGAGTGGGTCTTTAGACAATCTATTTACTAATCAGATTATTTGTATTCTATCATCTGAGGCATAGCCATTAGGAATCTTTCTTTTCTAGAAATATCGTACATAGCTAACGAGTATTTAATTTGCGACTGCATCTCTGGAGTTAAATATTCCATATTCAAAATCAGAGATTGTATAGTCGGACTAAATTCGTTCTTTACTCTCTCTACGAAGTTTTTGTTCGACATTCCCATTTGATTATCTAAACCAAACGCTTCTTTAAAAGCTTGTAAGTCGTCTTTCTTTTCTGGGTAAGGTTTGATATTAACCAATTTACCTTTTTCAACTTCTAACATATCCTTTACGTAATCGATAGTGAATTCTAACCCACCTAACTCATCTACAAGACCTTTTTCTTTCGCGTCTCTACCAGTCCAAACTCTCCCTTTTGCTACTTCTCTAATTTGCTCTACAGTTTTACCACGGCTTTCAGCTACTCTTTCTAAAAATCTCATATATATAGTCTTAGATAGTGTGTAAAGTTTAGCTTTATCTGCATCTGTATATTTGAACAGTGGGTTCAAGAACTGAGCCGAAGTAGTAGTTGATATAGTATCAGCTGTAACACCTAACAGTTCCCTAGTTCCTTCGAAATTAGGAAGAGCCAAAATAACTCCAATAGAGCCAGTTATAGTAGATGGGTGAGCAATAATCTTATCACAAGCCATCGCCATATAGTAACCACCCGAAGCAGCTACATCACTCATCGACGCAATTACTTTCTTGCGTTTACGAGCTTCCATGATTGCTTCCCACATCTCATCTGATGCTATAACCGAGCCACCTGGAGAATCAATTCTTAATATAATAGCATCCACATCTTCATCTTCTGCTGCGTCTCGGATTTGTTCTACGAATTTAGCAGAACGTATCTCATAATCACCACCACCGAAGAAAGAATTTTCGCCGCTACCAGAGTAGATAGGACCTACACTGTTGATGATAGCTATTGTAGTTTCTTTATCAATTTCTCCTTCTGGAGTGTACTTGCTCTTATTGTATTTTGATACTGATATTAGGTCTAATTCTTTTTTATATAAACTATCAGCAGATAAATCTGGATATATTCTAGATTTTATGAAATCCTCAACTTGAGTTTTAGTTTTCATCCCATCTATTAACTTGTACTTGTAAAGACTATCTACTGTGAAAAGCCCTTGATTCAATAGTGCAAGAACTTGTGATTTTTCCATTTTTCTGTGCTTAGAAACACTCTCAATAAAATCATCTTGGAATTGGTTTAGCATCACTTCCAATTGGTGACGAGAAGAATCGCTAAACTTATACTTATTATAAGAGTCTGCAGCAGATTTAAAATCCTCAAATCCGACTACATGATATTCCATTCCTAATTTTTTATAAAGACCTGTCATAAACATCGAGCTGATACCATATCCGTTGAACTCTAGAAGCCCTTCAGTAGGCATAAATATAGAGTCCGCAGTTAGAGAGTGATAATATGTCTGCTCATCACCCGATTCGATAAAGCTATAGATAAACTTACCTGATGTTTTAAAATCTTCTAATTTAGCTTGTAGTTCAGCACCTTTTGCACGACCAACGCCACCATTAATGTTAAGTAATATACCTTTTATCTTATCATCATCTTTCGCTCTTTTTATAGATTTTAATATATCATGAAATGAAATAGATTTACTTCCACCTGAGAAAATACTAAAAGGATCTTGCTTAGTATATTCCGGAATTCCATCTGATAAATCAATAGTAAGAACAGTTTCTTCATTTACATTTACTTCAGGTTCATCGAAATCAAATGATGACCCTAAAAACGAGAAAAAACTAACTATAAAAATCACAAATAGAAGGAACACACCTCCAATAATAGAAACCGGTATCCACCATCTTGTCTTCTTTTGAGGCCTGAAGTTAGGAGGGTAGTTTTGGCTGTTTTGGGGTGGCGTATTTTGTACATTATCTTGCATATTGGGTACCTATAATATATTGTAATATTGCAGTAAAAGAAAGAGATACGTATTTACTTTTAATTGGTTTCAAAACAATTCAAAAAAGATTTTCATTAAGGAAAAAAGACCATTGAACTGAAATATTACACACTATTGGAATAAAAATAAAATAAGCCGTACATTTTTAGTACGGCTTATTATAAATCATTGTGTAAACAGGGTTTTATCTGACTCTGTAAAATTCAAGTGCATTATACGCATCTAAAGCTGAATAGACGATTAGTCTTTGTTGGTTAGCAGTATATGTTGTTGAATTGTTAAGAATTCTGTCGTAATCTGCAGAGAACTTACATCCAACTTCAGTTATGCTACTAGCGACTATTTCTAAATAACTCTTATCAACTTTGTAAGTGCCGCCATAAGTGTTACAACCCGAAAAGCCACTTAGTAAACCATTCTCTTGAAAATCTAGAATAAATTGATTGAAAGCAGAGTTTGAGCCATTATCACCTAATACTACTTCAATCGGTATTACCTCACCTTTAGGGTAATGAACTGCTCGTAGTTTCCACTTAGTTCCTTCCAATTGTAAATTTTCTGACACATCTGACCTTTTTTCAAATACCAATGATCGAACATTACTATAGCTGGAATTAATAACTAATGATTTATCATCCGTACTAAAAGTAGTAGATTCAGACAGTATCATTTGATATTCATCAGTGAAAGTACAATATACTTTAGTTGAAAATACATCAGTAAAACTGATATTATTGCTATTGATACTGTATTGGGCCCCATATTCGTTACAGCCAGCTACGCCAAATACCTCTGTATCATTTTTAAAAAGCAAAGTGTAATTAGCAATATCTATAGAAGTATTGTTAACTCCGACAATATCCTCAATGGATTTTACTGTCCCGTCATTATAGATTACACTACTCAATTTCCAATCAGTACCAACTAAAGAATTAGTCTGAGTGTTACCCCTTATCAAATCAAAACCATTTACATCACCCATCCAAGGATTCATAGCATAATGTCTAACCATACCATATTTTGTATTGTAAACAAACAATAGGCCGTGACCATCATAATAAGTTGGTGTAAAGTCAGAATAGACATCTAATCTATCATAATCTTTGTCTTTCACATTGTATTTACTAACAAACCCAAAAAATGGTTGTGAGCTATTGTTTTCAGTTATTCTCCAATCGGTATGTTGTATTTCATTTGCATTATTAAGCGACAGCTCTAGCGAGTCTCTGTGGCCAAGTAATGGGCTGCTTGTTGCTCTTTCAGAAACTAATAGAACCTTGTCATTATCTTTTATAAGTTTTATATATCTGACTACTCTATTGCTTGCTGCGTCACCAAAGTAATCACCTGCCAAACGTTCAGTAATCTCAAACGTATTTCGATCTATTTCTTTGGTTATTTCCCAATGAATAGTATCATTAGTGTACTTGATAGGCATAGGGGTCATTTCCCAATATCCACTTGCGTAGAAGTGAACAAAGCTACTTTTTTGACCAACCGCAGGAGATTCGAACTGTATATACCCTGCATCATCAACTGGATCTTTTGGGTCACCAGGACCTACATTCGGATCCTTACAACCAACAACTATGATTAATGTCATTAATAAATAAATAATTTTTTTCATTTTACTAGTACCTCGAAATTTTTAGAAATAGGTATATTCGTTTTTAAAATTTTTAGAAATATATAATTGTCATATTGTTTAGTTAAATCTGAGTTATCAGGTAGCACTATTAGCTTACCAACTATTCCAAAATCATCTCTTTTTAGATAATCAAGCTCATATTTTAAGCCCTTATAATTTGTAGTTGGAGCTTTTACAATAAGTAAATCAAAAAACTCCCAATCTACTTCTACGTTACTAGGGCTCAGCTCAATAGAAGGAGAGAACACAGAAAATAATTCAGATAGATTTGATACTTTCACTATAGACGCATCAGTCTTTTCAGAGGCTTCTATACTAATCATTCTATACTCTTCATTGTAGAATTTGCCACCAGTAAATACATTATTGATAACTACTGTAGGAGTAAAATATATTGGTAATCCAGTTTTTCTAATTTTCACAAAATGATTAGACTTTTTATTGGGTGTAAAACTAGCGTTTGTCATTACAAATGTAGAATTGACAATAATTCTACCACCTTGTTGGTTTACATCGGTGATTCTGTAATTATGAATACCGGATTGGAACCTATTGCTCCCTACACTAATTACTAATTCAGTATCAAAATCGACTTTACTTATAAAGCTCATATCATCTAAACTATTAGCATTTGCCCAAAGCACAAACTCCGCTTCTGTATTGAATACAGTTTTCCAATTTCCCCTTGTATCAGTTGTTACATTCTCTGCAATTGTAACAAACCCATCGATATTTGGAGTAAAACCATCATCTTCGAATCTTTTACTGAAATTTACAATTGAGTTTTTTCTATTTTTTATTAGTATTACCAAAGTAGGCGCACTTAATCTTGAGTTTATACCTATCTTTCTATTTACTATATAATCTATTTGAATATGGCCATTGTTATCTAAGTAAATCGTATCAATCGAAATTGAAGCTTTCTCTGACATAGTTTTACCAGAAATAACTACCAAAAGGTTATTTTCTAGATTTACTCTTAGTAATTTGTCAACTAAGTCCAGATTATCCGCACTAGAATACTTTGTAATATTATTCTTAAGTTCTTGCTCATCCCTTATAACTAATTCAGCAAATACTTCAGAGTCAAACCCAAATTCTGTTTGGTCTATAACCTGATATTCGACTATATCTTTGATATCTCGTTCAGTATCGGGCTCAGCGATATTTGGCTCTTTACAAGAAGTAAAAAGTAAAATGGCCGTAAGAAATATGTAAATATTTTTTCTCATTAGAATTGAACACTTATTCCGTAATTGACACCTATTTTTCCTGAGTTGAATCTATCTCCTTGATATTGGAAAGACATATTGTTGTATTCTAATCCTATAATCATATTTAGATTCTCGTAAGGTGAGTACATAAACCCACCCATAAGTCTACCAACAACACCTATTTTGTTACCACCGAAAGTAAATTGAGCAAATGGGTCTAGAGTAGCACTCATATCATAACTGTAACGACCTAGCAAACTTAGTGTAGTGAAGTTCGGTTCTTGTCTATATAGATAAGTAACATCGTTAATGTCTTCACCCGTAAACTCTAGTAAGAAAGTCTCTTGTCTGATTTCTGAGCCAACAGAAAATCCATTCTCAAAATTATATAAAATAGAAAGTGAGTTATTGTTGAATTGAGATAAATCAGTCTTCTCAAATTCATACGAATTAGAATGGAATGTTTGGCTTCCTTTCCACTCTGCTGACCAACTGCTAGTACCGTTAGTAGGTTGTAAAAGCATAGGTTCTATATTACTTTCAGGTTTAACGGAGCTCAATTGCTCTTGTAATTTGAGATTAGTAATACCAAGTTCACTAATTAACTTTTCATTTTCTTTTTGTTTTTCACTCAAATCTTGATAATTATCATTATTCAAGTTTAGATTACGCTGCAATGTTCTAACTTCATAACTTAATGTAGCTATTTCAGATTTCTGACTCATTATCATAGTATTCTGTTCTTCAATCTTAGATGCATAGTCGCTTAATTGACTTTGCAATTCGTTGTTTATCACCATAGCGCGTTCGTACATTCCTTTATATTTGGAATCCTCATTATAAACTTTTACTTCTTTAGAAGAGACAATTGGTGCTTCGTTTGGAATTTCTAATACAAGTTGTTGAGTTAAATGCGATGGATTGATTTCCTTAATATCGTTTTTATCACCTGTACCTATACTCCAAAGTAAAATAGCAGTAACAAAAGCTGATAATGCACCAGTTGCTAAAAGCGATTTAAAACCATATCCTACAGCAGAACCAGCAGTTGCAGCGCCAACCCCGCCAGTAACAGCATCAGCAACTGGAATAGAAAGACCAAGAGCAGCAAATACGGCTTTCTTAGACTTTTTATTTTTTACAAATGCTTTTCTATTGTTTTTAATAGCACCAGATATAGCAAGCAAATTTTTGAATTCACTTCTAAGCAATTCATTACTAGCCATTTCACTAAAAAGCTCTTGCTCTAGTGATGGATCCAAATCTCCTTCTACGAAACTATTAATTTTCTCAAATTCACTCATATCAGTTACCTTTCGGTCTATTTACTTATATCTTTTATATATGGTTTTAGTGTGCTAATTATCATTTTTCTTGCTCGCATAACTCGGATTTTTGCCGTTGGTATTGCGATTGATTCTATTTCAGCTATTTCTCGGTACTTCATTCCCTCGAATTCTTTGAGCATAAAAGCTCTTCTATATTTGTCTTTCAAAAACTCCGTTGACATTATGATTAACTCTAAAAGCTCTTTATTCTCGTATCCACTCGAGCTATCGGCAGCTATATCATAGTCTCCTAGAGGAGTGTTACGATTCTCTTTTCGCTTATTGTTAAGACATAAATTTCTTGCTACTTTTATCAAAAATCCAGGTACATTTGGAAAATCATTACCTTTCTTTATTGTATTATAGAAACTAATGAAAGTTTCTTGTACCAAATCTTCAGTTAACACTTCATCACGAACTATCGTTATAATATACGCACGTAACATAGACTCATAGCGGTCATATAGCTCACTAAAAGCTAATTCCTCTTCTTGTTTGGTTCCACTCATTAGTGTAATCAAATCTAAGTCGTTATGTTGTTTTATATTCCTAATCATAATCCGCATTATGTCACTGTCTAAACTTAATAACACATAAACCCCAAAAAGGGAACAGAAATTGTTAAATTTATTTTAATTAATCTGTGGAATCGGAGTAATATACGAATAATCGTACAGTAATAATCGATAATTCAAACATATAGTAATTAGTTTAAAACCGGAAACATTTTTTTTATTACATACGTATTCAATGAAAATCAAATGTTTTTCATTTGAGAATAATACAATTCATCAAACTCAACAGGAAATATGAAAGCTTTATTTACATTTTTTTTCGTTATTACAATTGGTACAATTTCTCTTCAAGCTCAAACTAAAGATACAGTATATATGATTACTAGAGATACTGTTTACCTCCAACAAAAAACAAAGTTTCCGCCTATTAAAGCCGAGTTAGGTGTTGTGGTTGGGACTCCTTCTGGGGTTAATCTAACTAGTGCAATTCATGCAAATGATTTTATATTCAGATTGACTGGAATGTATTTACCTACAATTTATGGTCTTCAAGCAGATTTCGGCTACAAATTCTCGGAATCAGATGAGACCTATCATGCTATTACATTAGCGGGAGGTGTATCTAGATTCGAAACCTCCAATGATTATGACTACTACTATCACTATCAACTATATGATTATTGGGATTATGTTGGTCTTAATTATATGTTAAATACCCGAGGATTTCTTTTTGCCATTGGACTGTCTGCAGGTAGCGGTACTTTCCCTAGCCCTCAATTACTAATACAAGTTGGTTACTCATATCAATTTAGATAAAGAACTAAAACAGTTTAATTCGTCATCAATTAATTTTGATAAATTTTACGATTCTATTTCCCATTCTAACAAAGTAAATAGAAGGTGATAGGC
>JAUHXN010000107.1 GCA_030426865.1 bacterium
CTTTGAACTCCAACTTACATTTCCACAATTAGTTTTACTTTCATAATTACCTAAATAAAATTCCTTAACTTCCGATTATAATGTTATTGACGAAGAAAACAAAAAATTATGAGCAATAATACGAAAGAACTTGAAGAAATAATAGAAAAATTAAGTTCACAACTGGCAAATAATATTTACGATACTATTAAAACCTTACAATTTTCTCTTGATTTAACTGAGAGATATTATGAGAATAGTCATTCTAGATATGTAGGGGAATTATCTGGTAAGATGGCTAAATTAATGAACCTGAGTGACGAGAGTATATTTGAAATTAGAACTGCAGGTTTGCTTCATGATATCGGAAAAATAGGTTTTAGGGATACTTCATTATTTAAACCAATATCAGAAATGAACTCCAGAGAAATGAAACAATACAAACTTCATGTCGAAATTGGTCGAGAGATGTTATATAATCACAAAGCTTTACATGGTGTTGCTGATATAGTTTACGAACATCATGAAAATTTTGATGGAACTGGATTCCCAGAGAAAAAACAAAAGAATCAGATAAAATTAGGTGCTCGAATTATTAATATTGTAGATTTCTACCATAATGCTATGCATAAGACAATGAAATTCGATAATTTATCAGATATTTCTCAGAAAACGAATGCTTCAGATTATCTACAAGAAACTCAGAGAAAGTTCGACAATATATTAGAATATTTAGATAGTCAAAAGAATATAAAATTTGACCCCGAACTAGTACATCTATTTATCAAATTAGCCGAGTCAGAACGTAAGAAGATAGAGGGGTACTTAGTTAAAAGGATACATATTGCAAATGTCAAGCCAGGGATGATATTTGCAGATAGCTATTATAGTTCTTCTGGATTACTAATTGCTAATAAGGGTGAAGTTGTTGCTAATGATACTCTTAAAGCCCTTTATAGATGTGTAGAATCAGATCAAATACCACAAAAATTATTAATGTTAGCTGATAACGAAGATTAGTTTATGCCTTTTAATATCAAACAAAAAGAAATTCCGAATTCAATTCTAATCTTTGGCGAAGAAGGTTTTTTAGTAGATGAACAAGTATCTATAATAACTGAGAAATTAATATCTAATGGCTTAGATTCTAATTCAATTGAAAGACTAGATGGGGCTTCAATTACTGAACAAGAAATAGTTGATAATGCTAATAACCTTTCGTTAATATCACCACAAAAACTTATAATTGTCAATAAATTTGATTTATTATATAAAAATAAAAGAAAATCTTTTCCTGGTTTAGTAAGCTATATTCAAAATCCTAACCCAAATTCTTATATTATTTTTATAGGTGTACCTAACAGGTTAAATGGAATATCAAAAGAATTAAATAATCCTAAGAAAGCATCAGCTGCAAATTCTAAAGTTGATAAATTACCTGAAGTATTGAAATTTCTAATAAAAAATGATTTGTATATTGAATTCCCTAAAATATATGATAATGAGATACCTGAATGGGTTGTAAAAAGAGCATTAAGATATAAGAAGGAGATAGAGATACAAACAGCTAATCTCATAGCACTGAGTTGTAATTCAATAAGAGAAATTGATAGCGAATTAGACAAACTTAACGTATATCTAGGTAACAATAATAAAATAACTATAGATGATGTAGAAGAAATTGTTGGAATTAATAAAGAAAATAATGTATTCGAATTAACTAAGTCTGTTGGGAAAAAAGATTTAGATTCATCGTTAAGAATTACAGACAATTTACTAATGCATTCAAATCAATCAGTTTTAATTATTATAACTTTGACGAGATACTTTCTAACATTATTCAAACTGATAGATGAAAGAAAGAATACTACAAATAAATTTCAACTTGCAGGTAAAATAGGTGTTAATCCATATTTTATCGATGAATATTTATATACATTGAATAAATACTCTCCTACAGAAATTGAAAAGGCAATTTCAATTCTTTCTATAGCAGATGAAGAATTAAAATCTACATCTTCCGATAACAAATACCTTATGTTTAGAACTCTTACCGATATAATTACATAATTATAATTAATCATAAACTCTAATTTCTTAAATTTGGCTTTATGATAAATTAAAAAATGATAAAATGTATCAAAGTCAATATTTTATTCCTACATTAAAGGAAATTCCAAACGATGCTCAGATGCCCTCGCATCAATTGATGCTACGTGCGGGTTTGATAAGGCAATTAGCTGCTGGTGTATTCTCATGGTTACCTCTTGGCTATAGAGTACTTAAAAAAGTACAAGATATACTAAGAGAAGAAATGGATGCTATAGGCGGACAGGAATTTTTATTGCCTGCCTTAAATCCGAAAGATATTTGGGAGCAAACTAATAGGGTAGAAGCTATGGGGGATGTAATGTTCCACATAATGAATAGAGATAATCTTGTATTAGCTCCTACACATGAAGAGATAATAGCATATCACGCTTCTCAAAGTATAAAATCGTATAAAGATGTACCTCAAATATGGTATCAAATACAAAATAAATTCAGAAATGAACCAAGACCTAAGTCAGGTGTTATGAGAGGTCGTCAATTTCTAATGAAAGATTCTTATTCATTAGATGCTACAGAAGAAGGGTTAGATTTGAGTTATGAAAAACATTCTGAAGCTTATCACAAGATCTTCGAAAGATGTGGTATTAAGTTTTTCGTAGTTGGAGCATCTTCTGGTGCTATGGGTGGGAGTAAATCACAAGAGTTTATGGTAGAAAACCCATTTGGAGAAGATACTTGTGCTGTTAATTATGAATCTGGTTATTCTTCAAATATAGAAGTTGCAATTTCCGAAGTAGAACCTGTGGGTAAAATTGAAAACTGCCCAGAGATGGAGAAATTTGCTACTCCAAATGCTAAAACGATTAAAGATTTAGCAGAACAATTTGGTCTTGAGATTAATAGATGCGCAAAATCAGTCGTATATGTTGTTGATTCTAAAGTAGTTTTGATCTTGATGAGAGGAATAGATGAATTAAATGAGTCAAAACTACAATCATTTTTTGGAACAAATCAGGTCAGACCTGCGGACGATAGTGAAATACTAAATGTTTTTGGTGCAAATCCAGGTTCACTCGGTCCAATTAAAATTAAAGAGAATATTCAGGTTTTTGCTGATAATCTTTTGATAGGGGCAAATGGACTTATAAGTGGAGCTAATGAAGATGGCTTCCATTATAAGAATATTGATATGGAAAGAGACTGTAAAATAGATGGATACGCAGATTTCCGAACAGTTCTAGAAGGAGAAGCTGATACAATATCCGGTAATCCACTTAAAGTTGTCAATGCTATTGAGTTAGGACATATATTTAAGTTAGGTACTAAGTACTCCGAAGCTTTAGGTGCTAAAATACTGGATGAAAATGGTAAAGAAAAACCTATTATTATGGGTAGTTATGGTATTGGAGTTGAAAGAATATTAGCTTGTGTAATAGAGCAAAACCATGATGAAAACGGTATAGTATGGAACAAAGGACTAACTCCATTTCACGTACATATACTAGGACTTGGTTATGATAAATCTGAAAATGTTCAAAAAGTATGTAATGAATTGAAAGTAAATTTAGAGAAAATAGGTTTAGAAGTTCTATTGGATGATAGAAAAGAAAGACCCGGCTTCAAATTCAAAGATGCGGATTTGTTAGGAATTCCAGTACAAGTTATAATTGGTGATAGAGGATTAGATGAAAACAAAGTTGAGTTAAAATATAGAAGCTCTGGTGAGAAAATTGAAATTTCTCCTACTAATATAGTTGAAAACTTAACAAAATTCTACGAAATATAATGAATTTACAGGCTGACTTACATACACATACTGTTCACTCTGATGGTGTCCTGACAGTTAAACAACTATTCGATAAAGCCAATAAAGCAGGTTTTTCAGGATTTAGTATAACGGATCATGATACTTTATCAGGTGTAGTAGAAGGGTTGACTTTAATTGATAATTATAAGTTTAGATTCTTATCAGGAGTTGAGTTAACAACCCATGTTGAAGATAAAGAAATACATTTGCTTTCTTACGGGATTGATCCTTTTCATGATGAATTAAACTCAAAGCTAATAAGTTTACAAAAATCACGTGAGAAAAGAGCTGAGATAATAGTAAGTAAATTAGCCGATCATGATATTAATCTAGACATGGATATTATCAAAAGAAAGGCAAAAGGTGCTTCAATTACAAGACCACATATAGCTAAAGAAATGCTGGAAGGAGGTTATGTAAAAAATTATAAAGAAGCATTCGATGTTTATATTGGTGACAATTTACCTGCCTTCGAAGGTAAAGAAAAATTCGATATTGTTGACGCAATTAGATTAGTTCATGAGGCAGGGGGGAAAACAGTAGTAGCTCACCCTAATAAGTATGTTACTAAAGAAGAAATGCGTTTCATGATCAAAAATGGGTTAGATGGTATCGAAGTCCTACACCCTTCGCATAATGAACATCATATTAGATATTGGCGACGTTGGTGTATTGAAAATAAACTCATCGCTACTGGAGGATCTGACTATCATGGGTCTAGACCTTTTGATGAGGATAATTTTGGAAGATGGAAAGTTAACGTAGAAGTTATTGATAAACTAATGAACAAGTAAGTATTCTACGGGAGTGGCGAAACTGGCAGACGCGCTGTCTTGAGGGGGCAGTGACCTTAAGGTCGTGTGGGTTCAAATCCCATCTCTCGTACAAAAATAAAAAAAAGCACTACAATCATGAAAATGAATTAGTGCTTTTTTTAAAATTATTATTTTGAAATACCAATCACACCACAAGCAACTCTAGCACCAGCACCGCCAGTAGGCTGAGTCTTAGTGTCGTCTTCACCTTCATGTACAATCACTCCTCTACCAATAATACTATTCTTACCTGAAAAAGATAGTTTATCAGTAATAAAAGTAGTTTTTGCTATTCCATCGCTGTTAGCATCTAGATTTCCTAAATCACCAACATGAGTTTTATGGTCTTCTAAAGATCCATGATTATCGTGATCAGTGAAAAAATGTCCCCCAGCTGATTTTCCATCTGGTGATGAACAATCTCCAAATTCATGTACGTGGAAACCATGCTTGCCAGGTGTCAAATTATATACTTCAGCGTTTACTTTTATTCTTCCGTCATCCATCTTTGTAAAAATCACTTGACCATTAGTCTCACTTCCTTCTGTCGGATAAAGTACTACTAAAGCAGATTCAACTTTAACTTCATCAGAATGAATATGAGAAGTTTCTTTTTTGTTTTCATGAGCTAAATCATTGTGTTTATGCTCACTTTCTGTACATGAAATAAATAAAAGAGCAGAGGTGGCTAATGAAATTAGAAATTTCAATTTATTCATAGAATTACCAAACTTATTAAAAAAATATTAAATTTAAACGAAATTAAGTAGATTTATTTTATGAAAAAATACAATACTATATTATTAATTCTATTTTCTCTTTTCATATTTTCTTGTGACGAGGGACTAGCTCCACTCAATAAAGATCAGTCAGCGAGTCTAAATATTAATATCAAATTTATAAACGATTGGCCAAAAAAAGATAGTGTATTGGGCTTAAGAGTTGCTGCTTTCAAGCTACCTCCATCTGAAAGCTTATTAGGAGAGATAACAAGTGGAAATGCTAACATAAGCGATTTAATTACAGATTACGATATAGATAGTAAAAATATAGAATTCATCTACTCGAAATTACCATTGGATTTGAAGTATATTGTAGTGGCTTGGCAATATGAGTCAGATATAACTATGCAAAGAATAGTTGGTGTATATAATAATAGTATTAAAACTGAACCAGCAATGATAAGTTTAGATTTTGGAGATAGAAAAAACATAGAAATAGAGGTAGACTGGAATGATTTCCCACCGCAACCTTTTTAAATATATTTTTCTTTTATTGTTAATTACTTCAATATCTGTCATAGCAGATGTAAAAGGAGTTATAGTTGACAATGATAATAAAGAACCAATTATTGGCGCTAGAGTTTCTGTATTAAATACGCTACTAGGAGATATAACTGACAGAAAAGGTTATTTTTTTATCAAAAGCTCTAGTGATTCTTTACTTTTAGAAATAATTTATGCTGGATATGAAAAGAAAACTATAGTAGCAAATTCTAAAGATTCTATTATTATCAATTTAGAACGAAAAACATATCATTCAAATGAGTTGATAGTTAGCGCAAATAAAAAAACAGAATCTATACAAAATGTTCCTATATCAGTTTCACTTATAAAAAGTGAAGATTTTTCTACAAGAAACATTTCCTCTATAGATTATGCATTACAATATGTACCTGGTGTTGAAGTAAATCAAGATAATGTTTCTATTAGAGGGTCTTCCGGATTTTCTTTTGGCGTAGGCACAAGAACAATTTTTCTACAAGATGGCTTTCCTTTACTATCAGCAGATAACAATGATATAAAATTCGATATTATTCCTATACTATTTATAGATAGAGTTGAAGTCATAAAAGGTGCAGGTTCTGCACTTTATGGAACATCTGCTCTCGGAGGAGTTATTAACGTGTTAACAGCTAAACCCTCTACTAATCCACTAATCAGAATGCGTCTTTACTCAGGATTATATGATACGCCAAAATATGAACAATGGAATTGGAGCGACAATAATTTAACAAATAAAGGATTAGACCTTGCATATTCACAGAAGTTCGGTGATTATGGAATTATGGGATCGGTTTCTTTGTTTTCTCGTGATAGCTATAAAAGATATGACAAGAGTGATAGAATATCTTTGTTTTTAAAACAATTATATGATTTTTCAGATTATACAAATTTCGAACTAACGGCGAATTATTCTACTTCTGTAACTGATGATTGGGTATATTGGAATGGACTAGACTCCGCACTAATACCCCCTACTAATACAGACGAAAGCATTGCTATTACATCAAATAAACTTGCCATTTCAACTAATGTAAAACATATAATAAATGATATTAGTTTTTTGAATTTTAAGTTAGGGGTTTTTAACACATATTTTTCTAATATGTTAGATGCAGATAATTCAGAATACAGAGAATCTACTGGGAATACTTACTTTTTTGAAACACAATATTCAAATAGTATTAATGATGAAAATTCTTTAATCTCAGGAATTGAATCTAGAATTAATCAAGTTAATTCTTTTACATATGGTGACAATACTCAAACTATATTAGGTGCTTATACACAACTAGAAAACAAATCGATATCCAGTTTGATAGCTACTGTAGGAATAAGGACAGATCAGGAGCTATTAGACACTATCGATACTAAAATCCAATTCAGCCCAAAATTTGGGTTAAATTATTCTATTAATGATGATATAACTCTAAGAGGTTCCTACGGTAGAGGTTTCAGAGCAGCTTCTTTAGCTGAACGATTTGCTTCTGTCCAATTTCAAGGATTTAACGTAATAGCAAATACTAAACTTAAATCTGAAATAAGTCAATCATTTGAAATAGGTTGTAGTTATGATATAATAAACTCAAATGAATATCTAAACATTGATATCTCTGGTTTTTATAATAAGTATGAGGATTTAATAGAACCAACATTTGAGGAAAACTCTCAGGCAGTAATAAAATTTATGAATATAATTGAGGCAGAAATTTCTGGTGTCGAGATAGATTTAACTTTCGAAACAGAAAAAAACTTCACTTTCAAGTCTTCATTGACTTACTTAAACCCCAAAAATATAGTCGAAAATAAAGACTTGAAATATAGATCTAACTATTTATGGTATAATACATTAAATTATCAGTTATTGCCATTTGAGTTGCAATTCGATTATAGATATAAAAGTAAGTATAATGAAATCGATGATATATTAGGTCTGACTATTAAAAATCATGATTTAAAAATAGATGCACATATATTAGACATAAGTTTGTCAGTATATTCAGATTTATTTGATACTAAAACAAAATTTACAATGAATGTTAAAAATGCACTTAATTATTACTATCTAGAAATGGTTGGTAATATGGCTCCTATACGTTTTTTGAATTTCCAGATCGAATCAGAATTATAATTATTCCTACGACTCCCATAAGTCCAATTGAAGACATTAACAATGAAGTAGAAAATTCCAAAGTCTTTTCATCATTTAATAATTCGGGTTCACCTATATAAAAGAATAATATAGATACAGCATTATTTAGAAAATGAATAAAGATAGGGATCAAAATATTATTTGAGTAATGTGCTAAGTATCCTAGGAAAATACCAATTAAGATAAGAGGGAATAAGTTAACAAGATTGAAGTGAATAATCCCAAATATAGCTCCAGTTACTAAAACTGAAAATAGTACAGAATTCTTTTCTTCAAGTGCCCTTTGGCCAAATCCTCTGAATAGGAATTCCTCAGAAATTGATGGTATTATAGCTCCAATAAGTATAGCCAATAAAAAATCATACGCATCATTTCCTTTCAACATTTTTTCATATAAAGATTCCATCAATTCAATATAATCTTGATAAATAGGCATAAATGACTCTGGTATAAGATGTTCTTGGAATGAAACGAAACCAGTATTAAAAATATTTAAAAAAACTAACCCAATTATACCTAAGATTATGAATTTGAATTCAATATTATGCTCTAGCCTAAATATTTGTTTAAATTTCAAAGGGATTAAATTTGAAATTAGTATAGTTAGTCCAAATAAGAATATTAGTTGGGAGATGGCTTGAATTAGCTTACTATCTATACCTAATTGTAGTTGCATTGATATAATTGCAACTAGAGAACCAAATACATTGAATCCAATTGTTATACCTAGAATTAATGAAATAATAACTGCATTTGAAGGAAATTTGTCTATAGATTTATAATTCATTATTTTACATTAGCATAGATTATAATATTTAAAATTACATTCTAAAAAGTATGAGAGCTGC
>JAUHXN010000108.1 GCA_030426865.1 bacterium
GTGATTACGGTGTCGCATGGCTCAATGATGTGTAATGTGTGAGTATCATTGTAGAGTCCCAATTCTTCTGGATTAAGAGTCTTCTTATACTTGTAACTTTGCCCATCTAATAGCATCGTTGGTTGCCCTAAATCCATTACCACATTTACACCACTTGTGTTGATAATAGTAACAGAATCCATAGGATTCTCAGTAATATAAACCTTACCGAAATCAATGCTTCCTTTGCTAATATCGAAGCTCAATTCATATTTATCAATTGTGAATGATTCTGTTGCTGTGCATCCGTTACTATCAGTTACGGTTAGGGTGTATGTTCCTGCTTCTGTTACTTCTATTTCTTTGGTGATTTCGTTCGTTGACCAGAGATATTCAGCGAAGTCTTCGCTAGATGATAGCACAGCAGTTTCGTTATTACAGATAATACTTTCACCTAATATCTCAAACTCAGGTGTAGGGCTTTCGTTTACAGTGAAATCTGCCGTTCCTACACATCCTGCTTTGCTGACTGTTACAGAATATGTTCCTGCTTGGTTTACTTGTATGACTGGTGTCTCTTCGTCATTGCTCCATTTGTATGTATAACTTGGGTCGTTGGGAAGAACTTCAAGTGTAGCAGATTCACCAGAGCAGATGTTACTTCCTGTGATAGTGGGTTGTAAGTTGTCTTCTACTTTGATTGCTACTTCTGTGCTGTCTGTACAGCCAGTTCTAGTGTCAGTAATGATTAGTTTGTAAGTACCAGAACTATTAACATAGATGCCCTTTGTTTTAGCTCCTGTGTTCCACTCGTAGCTATAATAAGGAACATCGTATTTAGATTCTAGTAAAGTTGAATCTCCATTACAGATTGTTGTTGGTGTGGGTTTTAATTGTGCTTGTACTTTGGGGTGGTTTGTAATATCTATTGTATCTGATAAAATACAACCTTTACTTGTTTCTACTGTCAGTATGTATCTTCCAGTTTCATTTATCTCGATCGATTTGCTAGTTTCATCTGTATTCCAATGATAGCTGACATAATCTTGGTTGGCACTTAAAGTAAGCTCTCCGTCATAGCATAGTTTATTCCCACCAAGTATTTCTAAATATAGCTCTTCATTTTCGATTTCAATAGAAACACTACTTGAATCAACACAACCTTGGAAAGAAGTTACGTATAACGTATAATTACCAGCTTTATCAACTTCTATTATTGGTGAGGTTTCACCTGTACTCCATCTGTATTCATATCTCTCAACTATATTTTCTGGTTCTAATCTATATCTTTCTCTTTCGCAATCGCCAGTTAATTTTGTTGATACTATCTCTACCTTGGGTAGTGTATCGACGTATAGATTTACTATTCTTTCACGATTATAACCGAGTGTATCTGTCCAAGTAATATAATACTTTCCTTCATAGTTGTGATTAGCGTCAGAAAAGAATGGATCTTTGATACCTGGGTTATCTTCGAAGTATTTGTCTATCTCTGCTGCTAATAAAGTATCATTGCTTTCTAAGTTCAATAATTCCCATTTGAAGTTAGTCCCAACAAACCTATCTTCCCAAACATTATTCAAATATGCGTCTTCGCCTTCGCAGTAGCTGACACTTCTGCCAATCATAGTACCTGGGAATTGCATCCTGTTCCAGTTTATAAAGTAATGATCAATTAAGTTTTCGTTGTAATATGCATGTTTTAATTCATTACTTCTAAAATCAGATTTAACTCCTCTTCTATCAGGTCGGTTTATAATTGCAAAATCTCGGTATGAGGAATCAGGATTAGTAGGAACTCTGTATTCGTAATTTCTCAAATACATTTTTGAGTTTATACCTGTGATGAAATTTGTAGCTATTTCACCATTTAATAATTTAGACAAATTATTATCAAAAGATTGTACTAATGTTCTAGAATCGATTATACTCTGTGATTCTAAATCTGATAAATCATATTGAACTAATACATTATTTGCTTGGATGTAAATATATTGAGAGTTTGGAGAGAAGTTGAAGATGTAATAGTCATTTCTTTTAATATCTTCATCAGAAGCAAATTCATCAAACTTAGTTAAATATTTCATTGATCCAGTAAAAGGGTCAAATGTTAATAAATAAATATTTGAAACTCTCCTTTTCCAAGTATGCATTAGTATTTTCTTTCCGTCTGGAGATACTTTAAATTGAAAATATGACCAATCACCTGCAATATCTGTATCTATTCCATTTGCTTTAAGGTCTAATTTAAAAGATGGAGTTTGGCTAATTCCATTTTCATCTGCTAAATAAGATCTTATTTCATCTTGTGGGTAATAATGTACTATGAGCCAATGCTTGTTGGGATTCGGGTGCAAAGATGCTGTGAAATCTTTTACGGAGTCTAAACCTAATTTATAATTATGAACAATATATTTATTTTTTCTATTTAGTTCTAAATCATCATAAATCAACGCACCAAATGTAGCTTCACCTGTAGTATTTTGATAATGAATTACATAAAGTCTAACATTATTAGAATCTAAGGGGACAAAACCTGGAAAAATACGTCTTTGATCAGTAGAACTTTTATTGCCATTTGGAAAGCTAATTTTGGGATGATCAAAAAATTCAAACCTAGTAATGTCACGAGTAGAGTACATTGAGTCATTATACCAAGTCGAATCTTTATCAATATGTATAAATCTATCACCATTTTTATAATTATAATTTAATAATCCTTGATGACCGACTGTATCTGCAACTAGATTTGGTTCTGGTAGCATCACTCTGCCTGTGAACACAATGATTGAATCATTGTTCTTTCTGAAGTCTAGATTGTATTGACTAAAAACCCATTGTGCATCGTGGTATTGTGCTACACAAAGTGAAGGGAGTAGTAGGAGTATTATTTTTAGTAGTGTTTTCATAGTGTTTTTCGCAGCCAGTTGAAATCGACCTTGCTAAATATAGTAATAGTATGTGGATAATGCAAGTGTGCAGTTTAGATAGGCGTCTTGTCCTCCGCTGGCGGAGGTGGATTCCGATGAAATCGGAAGACGGAGGTGGACAAACTAAGAGCGTCGTTGTTATTTGTCCTCCTCAGTCAGAACAAGTTCTGACAGCTCCTCCAAAGGAGCACAGTTTGTGGGTAAAACCAACGTAAATTATTTTCACATGGATTCTTTACTCCTTTTCATACAGCCCAGATTGAGATTTTTCCCGTCACACTGAGGGTGAGTAAAGAGTGAAGTGTCTATGGAATTTCACTACACTCGAAGTGAAACCGTCATACTGAGCGAAGCGAAGTATCTATTTCATTCCCTAGATTCTTTACTTCGGCGATGCTTAGCTCAGCATAGGCACTTCACTGAGTTTCGTTCAAAATGACAAGTTTAGTAGAGACGTATTGACTGTGGCTTTATCAGAATGATGTGTTTACACAGAGAGTATCTCGCACAAAAAAAGGGTTGACTAATAAAAGTCAACCCTTTAATCTATAATACTGTTAAGCTATTGCTTATTTCGCTGGTTCAAATTTAGAATCTGGAACAGTCATAGCATTTACTTTATAGTCGTATTTTGTTTCCATACTGAACATAGGAGTAACAGTTTTAGAAACAGTAGGTAGTTTCTTACCATCTACGTCTTGGTACGCAGAATAACTAATTTCAACTAGTAAACTCCCTCTTGGAGTCTCTTGAATCATCTCTACTTTTTCTAATAGATATGTTTCAGAGTTAAAATATAATGTTTCTACTAGTTTGTCTTCGTCTTTCATTTCAGCAACAACTTGGTTACCTTTTTTACCTTTTACAACTAAGTTATAGCCATGCTTATTAGCGTGAGCATATTTGAATGGGTCTGCATCAAATTTCATTGACTTTAAGTCGTTCCCTTCTTTCTTTATAGTTCCAGAAGTAGAGATTTCCCAACCATTTGTGCCATTGTATAGTTCTTCTGATTTGTAAACATTTAGATCAACCAAACGATACATTTTACCAGATTTAGTAAATATCATTTCAGTTTTACCAGGTAGGTTTTGCCCTCCAGCACTCATAGTAACTGTACCAGTAGCTTGTATTACTTCGAAATCATTTATCTCGACTTCGCCACCTATTGCTTCAGTATAGTTCTCTATTAGGTCATCAGCATCTATACTAGCACTTGTAATACCTGTAGCTGGTTTGTAATCTGTATCATAAGTGAATACGGTACCCAATTTTTCTAATTGTTCTTTTACAGATGGGTCACCTACTACAATTATATATCCGTTAGAAGGATTCAAATAATTAGTTACTGCTTTTTTAACGTCGATAGTAGATACTTTGCTATAAAGATTAGGGTACTCTTTTATCATTCTAATTGGTACTCCTTTGAAATCGTAAGATTGTATCAAAGAACCAAGGTATCCTGAAGATTCGAAGTTAAGATAAAACTGTCCAATTCTGAATTGTCTAATTGTTTCTAATTCTTCTTCACTAGGACCATTAGAGCTAAGATCACCAAGTATTTCATTATTAACTGAGATAATAGTCGAATCTGTAACATCGTTTCTTACATCAGAACCAAATATAGAGTAATTGTAAAATCTATTAGATGAATGACCACCAGTTGGAGAGTAAGTATATGAGTGTTTTTCTCTGATTATCTTGAACATACGTCCGGCAAAGCTAGAGTTGATAACATGATTAGCAACATTGATATTCATATAGTCAGCATCTTTGAATGGAACAGTCATATTAGCAAATCTAACTGCAGACTGTACAGAACCTTTTCTCTCTATGAAGTAAATACCTTTAGGCATTGGTTTTGGTTCAGGGATTTCTAATTTGATCAAATCACCTTTTTTCCAAACAGCTAACTTCTTATTTAGTTCTTCAATAATATCGTCAGTATCAAAATCACCTACTATTACCATAGTAGAAGAATTTGGCAAGTAGAAGTCTTTATAGTACTTTTTGATATCTTCTACAGTTATTGCATCGATAGTTTCTTCAGTAGAGACTGAAGAGTAAGGGTGATTATCACCAAACAAGACTTTTTTAGCCATATTAGAAGCTAAAGTACCTGGGTCAGCTTTTTCACTTTTGATACCAGCTTTCGCTTGTACTTTGAATTTTTCTAACTCATCTTTAGGAAAAGTTGGGTTAGTCATAACATCTACAAGCATATCGAAAAGTACTTCTTTGTGTTTTAGAATAGAAGAACCAGAAACAGAAGTAAATTCAGTCGAATTATACACTGATAAATTAGCGCCTAATCCATCAAGCGTTTTAGAGATATCCAAAGCAGACTTAGTTTTAGTACCTTTAGTCATCATTGCAGCGGTGAATCCAGCAGCATCTTTTTTAGCTTCTAGCGCATCACCACCCGGCATAAGTATATCAAAGCTGATCATTGGCTGCTCGTGATCTTCGATTACGAATACTCTCAATCCATTATCCAATGTTGCTTCTTTGTAAGAAGGAAACTCGAATTTCTTTGATTCAAGTGGTTCGGGCTTTTCACCCAATTTATAATCTTGTGCAATAGCAAATTGTGAGAAGATAATAGCTACTACTAATAGTTTAATCATTTTATTCATTTTCGTCTCCTTTACTTCTCAGCCGTTACTGGCATATAAGTTAATATTACTTTTTTATCTGTATCCAAATACTTCTTAGCTACTCTTTTTATATCATCTAGCGTTACGTTAAGATATTTATCAATTTCTGTATTGATCATCTCTGGTTCGTTGTAGTATGCCCAATAGCGTGCTATAGACATTGCCTTACTTAGTGTATTTTTGTTAGACATAATAGAGCTTGCCTCTACTATGTTCTTAGCTTTTGTAAGTTCTTCTTGTGTAACACCATTTTTAACAACTTTAGCTAATTCTTCATCTAATGCTTTTTTAGTTGCATCTATATTGTCTGCAGAGCTAGGTATGTTTACAAAAATAAGAGCTCCAGAATACTGAAGTGAGAAAGGTATCATCTGGCTAGCTACAGCTAATTGCTTTTCATTTACCAAAGATTGATATAGTCTAGAACTCTCACCAGAAGCCATAATTCTAGAAAGCAAAGACATAGCATAATAATCATCTTCACCTAACTTTGGTCCACGGAACCCTTGGAATATACCAGGCAGTTGTGCTTTCTCATCTTCTACTATCACATCTACTTTCTCTTTCAAACTTGGGAAAGTGTGAGTAGTTCTTTTTATTTCATTACCTTTTGGAATTGAGCCAAAGTATTCTTTCACATAATTCTTTGCTTCATCAACGTTGAAATCACCTGAAATAACTAAGCAGGCATTATTAGGTTGGTAAAACTCATTATAGAAATTTTGGAAATCTTCTATAGTTGCTCTGTTCAAATGTTCGTGTGAGCCAATCGTAGGCCATTCGTAACCGCTACCAGGCCATATATTTTTAGCCATACGCTCTATCAAATCGCCATAAGGTTGATTATCAACTCTTACATTTCTCTCTTCTTTTACTACGCCTCTCTGAGTCTCAACTCCTTCTTTTTGAACTTTTAGTTTTCTCATTCGAGATGCTTCAATCCAAAGTGGTAGTTTGATTTGATTAGCTGGTACAGTAAATTTGTAAACAGTTTCATCCATAGAAGTATGTGCGTTCAAAGTACCACCAGCTTGGTTAATGTACTTATCTATACTTGCTCTTGGGATTTCAGCTGTCGATTCGAACATAAGGTGTTCGAAGAAGTGAGCGAAACCTGTTTTCTCCGGATTCTCGTCTTTAGAACCCACTTTATAATGCACAACAGTAGAAACTACTGGTGCTGATCTATCTATGTTGTAGATAACTACAAGCCCATTATCCAATACCTCTTGCTCAAATTTTATCTCATTTGCTTGAGCAAATAACCCAACAGTAGATAAAAATACAAGCAGAGCAGATATACTTAAAATCTTAGTCATAATTCTCCAATAAAATTGTATTTAGTATAGCTTAAAGAATACGAAATTACAAGAGAATTTGTTGCAAAAAAAATCCCACTCAAATAAGCGGGATTTAATGATTTTATTTTATTATTATTTTTTCGGTTATGAATTTCTGTTTGTCTATCATCCGAAGCATATACACGCCAGGTGGTAGATTTCTATTCCCAAATTTCCAGGTGTATTTATTAATTCCATTATTAGAAATTCCATCGTAAATAGTTGCTACTTTTTGTCCAACGACGCTGTAGAGCTCGATGGTAACGTGTGTAGCTGCTTTCTGATTGTAAGATATATCTATATAGTTTTCAGCTGGATTAGGATAGACATTTAATTCAAAACTATTAGAATAGTCAAAATCAACTGATGATTGCGTTACGTTTATCATTATAGCCAACATACTATCGCAACCATTAGCAGAACTAATTCCTAAGTTTTTGTATATAGTAGTATCAGTGTCATAGTATTTTCCTTCATACATTTCATCACTATATATAATGACTGAGGAATCTCTAACTCCATTTGGTAGCATCACAACTTTTTCTTCATAGATACTGTCGCAACCAGATGAAGTTTTAAAAGAATTAAACAATGTAGTATCACTTACTACCATTACATCTTTATAAATTTGTCCTTGACACACTTCGAATGATTCGCTGAATTTAGGCCCTTCGTTAACTAAGACGTTGTAAACTAATACGCTATCGCAACCTTTAGGGTTATCTATTTCATGTCTTATCGTTCTATCTCGTGTTATTCGAATATTATCAAATAGACCACCATAACAGACAGTAGTATCAATTTTAGTTTCTTTAGCTGGTAAAACGGATATATTGTAAACTATGGTACTATCACAACCCAAATAAGAGCGTAATATTTCGCTAGTTTCACCGTCGTTTTTCCAAGTTGTACCTTTGAACTCATCACCAAAGCAAAGTTCTAAAAACTCATCAACTACTATTTCGTCATATACATTGATATTGACCGTTACTATACTATCTACATCGTCACTACTCATTAGATTCTGAACTATAACAGTGTCTTTGTATATTCTGTCTGAAGTACCGTATCGATCGCCATAACATACATCTGCACTTATCGTAGTTTTAAATGTCTGAGTTATATTATATCTTTCATCTGCATTTAGATTGCTTTTTACTACTTTCTCACCATTAGGGAAAGTAACTTCAACTCTATCAATCTTCGTTGCACTACCTAGTCCAAAATGGATTATTCCTGTTCTTTGCGACATATAACTAGATCCACCAGATGGGGTTTCTGCTATTAATTTCCTACCATCAAAAAATATTGCTATTTTACTACCAATGGCATCTCTATTGTCAGTAGTGCCTCTTAACTTGAATTGTATCCAATGGTTTCCGTTTTCAGATGCGTTGCTTTTGAAGAAATTTACTCTATCATCGTCAGTCTCAGATTTAGCACCGTAGTTTCCAGTTACAACAGATTGAACCAAATCCATATCACCATCATTATCGTAATCAATTAACCCAATACCTCTTCCTTTCTTTATATCGGCTATTCCTTCTTCTTCCCCAACTTCCGAAAAGGTACCATTTCCATTATTTTTATACAATAGATTTGGATCTGTAAATGACATTAAAGAGTCTGTTAGTACTACATTACCATTACTTACAAATAAATCTAAATAAGAATCATGATTATAATCAAACCATTGTATTCCCCAGCTTGTTGCTAGTGAATCCGTTCCTTTTTTATACTTATTGTCAAGACCAAACTCTACACCTCTCTCTGTCATGGTCTTATTGCCATTATTGACATAGAATTTATTAGGACCAATATTTGTAGTGTAATAGTCCATGTCACCATCTTCATCAAAATCTCCACCTTCTATTCCCATACCAAATATACGAGCATTGAAACCAGAGTTCTCAGAAACATCAACAAACTTTCGTTCAGGATAACGATTTTCAAATATTTTATTCGATTGTACTGTTAACCCAAAGTCATTAGCAACTAGTAGGTCAAAATCACCG
>JAUHXN010000109.1 GCA_030426865.1 bacterium
CCAAAAAAGTAAAATAATGAATAAATTTTCTAATAAGAATTTCTAAAAATGAGTCAATTATGAGAAAATTCTCCAGAAATTATATAAAAACATGCAAAAACAATAGAAGGAGTAACAAAAAGTTTCTATAAACCATAATAAAGAAATATATCTCTATTTTAATCAATAGATTATAAAAAAATACAACAACAAATACCAAAAAATTCTAAAAGTGCCTTTTACAAAAAAAGTATTCTATAAACTAACATCAAACATATACTTAAAAGAAATAAATCACAACCAAATTTTAGAAAAAAAAGAGTCACTGGATTTCAATCAGAAATCAAAAAAAAAACATAAATCAATATCATTTAATCAAAATTACTTAAATTTCAAAATTGATTCATTTTCACTATCTTATCTGGTAAATTTATCCTTATTTTATTCATAATAGTTGAAAAATCCTTATCTTTAAATTTAAGGTTTTTTCTCTTTTTTCTCTTATTTTTCTTATTTTGTTGTTCCACTATCTCTTAATTCAAAAATATCTGAAGATAATTTCAAATTATTTGCGTCATTACCTACATTATCAGTGTGTCCTGATACTTCAATTGTCATTTTCTCATTATCTATAAGTAGCTTCTTTAGGTTTTCTAACTCATTCTCCGATTCTTCTCTCAGGATAGCAAGTCCAGTATCAAAGAATATATTATTAAGACGGATAGTTTGACCAATCTCTACTGGAACTAAATATAGGTTCTTTTCAATTTCCTTGTATTCTTTTAGCTCAGTCAAATCTAGGTTTTCGGAGACAGATATAAATCCGTCAGAACTTGATTTGAAACCATAGTTAACTCCACGAGGAAGTATAATTTTATACTCACCAGTTTCAGGATTAGAATTAGCATTACCATAATTCTTGTCATCCTTTAAACCGAAATACTCTATAATAGCAGAAATAGGTTCATTCGTTTTCTTATTCAAAACTTTACCATAAACTAGTACCACTGGGTCAGGTTGAGCAGATTTAGAAAGTTGAACTTTTACCAAATCACCTGCGCCTTTAGAGCCTTCTAGCTTCTCATAAGAGACCATATATGCTTCATCCCCCTTTGCTGTAAGTGTAAAAGCAAATTCGCGACCACTAGTATTGATTGCCGGACCTAAGTTTTTGGGTTTTGACCAATTTAACCACGTATCATCTAATCTTTTTGTAACCCACACATCTTCCCTACCATAGCCGGGCAGTCCAGCAGAGATGTAGTAAAGAGTAGTATTGTCAGCAGCTAAAAAGGGATTAAAATCATCGGCAAAAGTATTAATATTTTCACCTAAGTTTACAGGTTCGCTGTAGCTACCGTTTTCTTTAAGCTTACTAACATAAATATCCATTCCACCGTTACTAATATTAGTCTCTATTCCAGTAAATAAGATTTTTTTATCTTGAGACATAAAGTAAGAAACGTATTGATTGTTGTTATAGAAATTTTCTATTTCAACTTGTTTTGGTATTTCCCACCCCATTGAATTTCTTCTAGAGATAGACATACCGGGTCCATCTGGCTCACCATTCTTATCATAAAGATTAGATAAGTAAACTGTATTATAATCAGGAGTTATAGTAATTAATGAATTAGATCCGCCATTATTTATGGGTTTAGGCATTATTTTAGGTTTACCCCACTTCCCATCCTTAAATTCAGAAAACCAAATATCTTGATTGCTTTTAGTTCCAAAATGCTCAGGGTAATCATCTCTAGTGAAAAAAATAGTTTTACCGTCAGGTGCTATTCTAGGAGACAATTCATCTGTTTCACTATTGAGTTCTGTTAATACTACTTTTTCAATATCTGTTAATGGGTTGTCAATCAAATCTATGGTTTTTTTAGATTCCCAAAACTTCAGATAATCTGCATCTATTTCTTGGTCTTCAGTGGTAAGAAAAAATCCACACCAGTAGCCATTTGGGATAAAGTACTCATCATTATATACATTTACACCATTTATATAATACCGAGCAATATAGTTGATCCTTTCAACTCTAAGAACATTCCAATCCCCCACTTTGACAGCATCTGTTCTAGTCCACGATTTTTGATCGTGATATTCGTCGTTATAGTATGATTGAACTCTAAAAAAACCATTATCAGAAATTGAGAAAAGATAAAAATCATCGGCATCGCTATTCGAATTTAGTACTAGTCCGTATGGCATATCTTCTTCACCATCTTCGTATCTAATCTTAGTCTCAATAGTATAATTACTAGTGGACAGATCCTCTACATCAAGCAATTCTATACTGAATTTAGTATTATTTCCAGAATTATATCGATAAGTATAAATTCCATCCTCTATTTCTCCTTCCTTATCGTCTCTACCTTCTAAAGTCAGATTTATTGGTTCCAGAGTGCCATCAAAATTCTGATCGTATATTAGCTTTTGCGATAACATAGGTGTTGTAACAATTAGAAATAGGAGGAATAAGTACTTTTTCATATTTAACCATATATTTTTTGTATTTATACACCAAATTTAACATTTTTTTTGTTAATTGTAGATTAATAAGTTTCAACAAAATGAAATGATTAGCATGTTAATATTCTTCAGAACCATATTCATTGCATTTCTGTTCTCACCCACATTCTTCTATGCCCAAGATATAAACTCTGAGGGTAGAGAATTTTATGTAGTCTTTCCTCTGAATGATACTAATGGCATATATACCCCAAATTTTGCAATCTATATTTCAAGTAAAACTGATACTCAAGTAAAAGTTAAAAGAAATGACATTTCCACTGATTATAATTTCACAGTAAAAGCAGGGGAGCTTTATACTTTTTCAAAAGATATCGACAGAATGGATAGTGATATAGAATTGACAAAGTACGAAGAAATTTCTAATCGATCACTTAAAATAAGTTCAGTTGAACCAATTTCTGTATTTGTATTCAACAATAAAGCTGCAACAGCGGAAGGCTTTAAAGTTATCCCAACAGAATATTGGGGTGAGGAATATATTCATAATTGCTATTATGATTACAAAGATAGGTTAGAATGGGGAAGTGGGTTTAACGTAATTGCAAAAGAAGACCAAACGGAAGTTTCCATATTAATTCGCGATGGTGCAAATGGTACAACAGGATTTGGCAAAACTGTAAATGGAAGAGTTCATGAGGATAGTATTTATGTTGTACTCAATGAAGGTGAAGTTTATACAGTGCAGGGCTCTGGTGAAACAAGAGGAGTATTTGATATTAGTGGCTCTATAATAAGCTCTAATAAACCTGTGGGGGTGGTTTCTTATCATAACCGGGTATCCATACCAATAAGTATAGATAAGAAGCAAGGCGATTATTTAGTTGAAATGATGCCACCGATTGATACTTGGGGTAGAAAATATATCTCTCTCGATTTGAATAGAGAAAATGAAAAAGGTGATTATTTCAGGATATTAGCCGGAGAAGACAATACTACTTTTAGTGTAAAGTGGTATGATAGATCAGGAAATGGTAATAATAAAATGATTAATTCTGTAGAATCTATAACTCTCAAAAACAAAGGTGATTGGTATGATTATATCGATACAAAGGATATAGATCAGAATCAAGAATCAATAAAAGGTGTTGCGGTTTTTGAAGCTGATAAACCGATATTGGTACATCAATATACTTATAGAGGAAATTATGACTTCGGTTTATTTATGACTACACTCCCTGCAATTGAGCAATATGTTAATAGTGCTGTATTTGTATCTCCACCAAATATCATTATTAGAGAAACAAGTCGTAGTACATTAACATTATTTGCTATAGGTGACAGTTCAGACATTATGAAGAACACTGAATTACTCAGTTCCATAATCATAGGTGATTTACAAGTTTCTTATACATATCCAGATTTTTTAACAAGCAGGATACCTTGTACTAATATTTATTGGACCGACGTCGCTATAGGAGGAAGAGGGACTATGACTATTACAGCTAATACTAAATTTGGGGCGCATTTACATGGGTATGCAAGTCATTCTTCTTATGGTTGGCCAGCTGCTGTTAATTACAAAAAGATTCACGACCCACAATCATCAATTGAAACATCCGATATAGTTGACCAGTTTGAGGGGAATATTATTAGTGAGAACCCAACTAATAATGACGAACTCAGAATAAGAGTAAGCTCCAGGATAGAAGAGAATGCTAAGTTCTACATCACAGATATAAACGGTAAAATAGTAAAAGAATTAGGTGAAAAGTCAATTATTGGTAAGAAGGAATTTAGTTTTAATATTTCAGATTTGGTTTCTGGAGTCTATTTTATTACTATTTCTGCTAATGGTATGAATCAGATCATAGAATTTATTGTAACTAGATAATCATAATCGAATACATTTCAGTAGGAAAATTAGATATAATTTTCGGGCATTGTTTTATTTGACAGTGCCTTTTTTTATCTTTATAAAATACTTTATAACAGAATTGAATGAAAGATTTTATTTCCATCATATTAGTTTTAACCCAAGTCTCAGTTATAGTAACTACTATACAAGTTTATCTACGTATAAATAAGATTTGGAAAAGAAAACACGAAGAAGAAGTTGCTGCTTCGCAATCCATAGCTGGTATCCTACTATTAGTTGGTAACTGTGTATTGTGGATATTCTATTATATATGGGTTGAGACAGATATGCTTTCAATTGTTGATACTTCGCTCTACCTAATCGAATCTTTTGTCTTTTTGCTTATTTCCACGGGATTATGGGTGAAAGGTAAGACCAGTAGAAATCTGTGGCAATTAGCTAAATCAGCTTTAAAATTGGAAAGAAAAGAATCTACTTACTTACTTAAGAAAATGTTCAAACCATCAAATGCTGAGATTATCATTAGTATACTACACCAAATAGCTATGATAGATGATGATCTTGACCCCAAAGAAAGAGAAATTATAGAATCTTTCGCAAAAGAATGGAATATAAATTATTCTGTTGATGAGATGAATAAGAATAGAAAAGACGGGGATAGTTATAACTTCATATTGTTGCGTGACTCTATGACTAATTATCTTTCTACTAACCCACCTAAAGAACAAGCTTTGCACATGCAAAGTATGATAGAAGCACTCATCACTGCAGACGAAGTAGTAAGTGACGAAGAAGAATTAATCCAAGCCGAATTAATAGGGCTAATAGTAGAGTACACTACAGAAGGCAAAGCGCAAGAGAACAAATATAGTGTACTAATTGTTCCTCAGAATTTGGAACACCACGAAGTGGTGGAAACTATTATACCTAACACAGTTAGAGTAAACACCTCTGGTGGAGTTGCATATTCTATTGGCTCTTATTACTCTAAAAAGTACGCCGAGATGGTATGCGATCAATATAGAAAAATAAATCTATTCACTATTGTTTATAATATAGATAACGAAGATTTGAAACAATAATGTGATTCAACTGTTATTAAAAGAAAAACAAGGAACAAATATGAAAAAAATAATTTCAATCATTTTTTTATCTGCAATACTATTCGCCTGCAAAGAAAAAAGTGGTTCAGATAAATACAATGGATATGAGAAAAAGCCAGATTTAAAAACACCTGTAACAATAGTAGATAGGATGAGTTATACTTTTGGTTATGATATGACTACTGGTATAAATATGATGGATAGTGCTAATAGCAGAGTTAATTTTGATTATCTTATAGCAGGTATAATAGATGGTCTTGAGAAAAAAGACCCAATGTTAGACGAAGAACAAAGAATGAAATTAATCAATGAAATCCAAAAGATTCAGACTGAAGCCGAAAGAGAAAGATACAATGCTAAGCTTCAAGAGATGAAAGAAATTGGTGAGACATTCATAGAACTTGGACCTAAGTACCTAGAAGAAAACATTAAGAAAGAAGGCTGGAAGGAAACATCTACAGGACTACAGTACAAGCCAATAAAGGTCGGCGATGGTCCCAAACCAACTGATGATATGGTTGTAGCAATGAACATACGTGGTGAATTGCTTAATGGTGATGTGTTTGAAAATACTTTCGAAAAGAACAAACCTTTAGAAATACCAATAGAAGGTGTCGTTTACGGATTCCAAGAGGCAATTCAAATGATGGGGGTTGGTGATATATATGAGTTTGTAATTCCACCTGATTTGGCATTCAAAGGCGAAGGTAGTGGACAAAAAATCCCACCTAATTCTGTATTAATTATGAAATTTGAATTAGTAAGAATAGTTTCTACAGTTGAGGAATACAGACAGAAAATGCGTCGCCCTCCTGGAATGTAATTGAAAACTAAAGTTATTAAACTAAATGCCGATTTCTAATATTATGAAGTCGGCATTTTTTATATTAATACTATTATTCCCATTCGGTCTATTATCGAAGACTATTACTGTGGCTAACCAAAGTGGTCAGATAAAAAGTGTGAATGTAATAAATAATATGGGTTATGAATATTCAGATTTAGAATATACCACTTCATTTATTATAGATGAATTTAAGATAGATTCAGCGGGTATTAATTTCGATGGAAAAGAGTTGCAGTTTGCGCCTAATAGTAACTTACTAACTTACAAAGTGGCAAGCCAAATCATAAGAATAACTATGGGGATGCCAATTCTAAATATTAGCAATAGAGTTTGTATTCCTATTAAAGATTATTTCTTTGCACTCGATTCTCTTGGTATATGTAAAGTTATATCATCTAATAATGATGTCTATAAAATAGATGATTATAGGATATTGAAATTTGCACCAAAAATATCTAATTTCTCAAACAAATATAATCTAGCTTACTACCAACAAGTGTACAATGAAGTGAATAAATCTAGACTAACTGCTAAACCTAAAGTAAGAAAAAAAGTAGCTAAAAAAGTCGAAGACAACAAAACTTTAGATTTGATAAAAGAAGCATTAGAAGATGAGAAATCCGAAGTACCAACACCTAAAAAGAAAGATGATTATTACGACATTCCCCGAGGATTGAACCGAGACGACGCATTAAAGAAAAAAAAGAACTAGGTAATAAATCAGACTAGTTCTTTAAGCTTTTCGAAATCCTCTGGAGTATCAATTCCTAGTATTTCTTCCTTAGTTTCCATACAAAAGTACTTTGAGTTATTTTGTAACAACCGGAGCTGTTCCAGACTCTCCGCTATTTCGAGGTCAGTTTGGTCAAGTCTTGAGAATTGTTCCAATGCTTCCGAGCGGTATGCATACAACCCAATATGCTTCCAATAATTGTTTTCGACTAGATGATCTTGTGGTTTATTTCTGTAATAAGGAATTGGACTTCTAGAAAAGTACATTCCTTCACCATCCATATTTCTTACAACTTTTACTATATTCGGATTATTTAGCTCTTCATCTGTTTCTATTCTTTTTACTAATGTACCTACATGGCAGAGCGAAGTAGAAAAACCAACAAACAAATTATCAATTAATTGGGGTGAAAGAAGTGGCTCATCACCTTGAATATTAAATATAATATCTTGGTCAAGTTCCAATCTACGATATGCCCATGCTATTCTGTCCGTACCAGTAGCAAATGTATTTGGTGTAAGTACGTACTCAGCACCAATAGCCTCTGCCTCTTTTGCTATGGCTTCGTCTTCAGTAGCTATAACTACTTTATCTAAAGTCTTGGCTTTTTGGGCATTCTCATATACCATCGCTATAAGCGATTTGCCATTGATTCTTTCTAATAGTTTACCAGGAAATCTTGTTGAAGACAATCTAGCTGGTATAATACCAACAGCTGTCATTTGACGTTCATAAGGGTTCAATCAAACACCTTAGGTACTTTGAAAAATATATCATTGTGTTTTGGAGCATTTTTGAGCGCTTCTTGTACCGTAATCGATTCTTTAACTTCATCATCTCTCATTACGTTCGTATTGTCTAATACGTGAGTCATTGGCTCTACACCCTCAAGGTCAATTTTGCTCAGTTCATCTATATAATCTAAGATTTTGCTGAACTGAGGAGTGATAGCAGATAGTTCATCTTCGCTAAACTCTAAGTGAGCTAGCTTTGATACGTGATCAATTATGTCTTTAGTATTTTCCATTTCATTTTCTATTTTTTATTATCTACAAATATAAGTAATTCAATTTAAAAAGGTGTCCAAACAAAACTAAAAAATGGTGCAACTACAGGTGTTGTGAAAAATGCTAATCCGAAATCTGCTCCAAACTTTGTATTGGCCAATCTGAAACCAAGTAGAACTCCTGTATCTTGTGGCTTAGCTATGTTAGCATTCCACATCTCTCCAATAAAATGAATATCATGCCAATGTGTGAATTTAGTATCTAATCCAATTGCAAGCCCCATAGCTCCATTTGCATAGTTTATATCAAAGAAATTATCTCTGAAGTTTGGCCTGTATATGTCCTCAGAACCTAGTTTAGAAAACAAAGCAAGGGACAAACGAGAACGTCTTTTCTGGAAAGTCGCCACTCCATAGGCGTGTATAAACCTATTATCATTATTGATGAAAGCTAGATTCCCTCCCAGAGCTACATTCAGTTTACCTTCAAAATCTTCATATTCCTGTTCAACTACAGTAAACTTTATATTCATATCAGTAATCTGTTCTTCACTCGGTATTGTTGGGATAATACTCCTACCAGCAGTAACAGAGATTTTATCCATAATTCCAAATCCACCATATAAGAATAGTAGCTCAAAATCACCAATAAAGTGATTATCGCCAATAGGTACAGCAGTAGGCATAAAGTAAACCCTGTGTGCGTGCCTATAATGCTCTTCTTCTAATCTATATTCTTCAATCTGGTCGTAAAAAATAACGGCTTCTCCAAGTTGCGTTTCCACGGAGATTCCTTTCCCGAAATCTTTTACTTCGACTTCTGTATTCACTAACCCAGTTACTAAATCTCCATTCTTAAGTTTAA
>JAUHXN010000414.1 GCA_030426865.1 bacterium
ATATTTTTGCAAATAATACAAAACAAACTGAATTCGATTTCCCAATAAACTTCCCACTAAACACAAACATTTCTTCAGACGGAGATATTACTATTCCATCAGGCAACTCAGTTCACTATTATAATGTAGAAGACAATGAAGTTTATGAGTCTTTTGACGCAGGTATGTATGTATCTACTGCATTCAGAGTGCTCGACTATCTTGTATTAGGTCAAAGAGATTATGCTAATGGTAAAAGCTATGTTCGTATTAAGAAAGGTGACTTTATAGACGTTAGTACAGAAGTTGGTGCAAATGTAGTGGACTGTATAGTCTATCAAAACAATTCGGGTTTTGGTGTAGTTTCTCTTTCAGAAGGTAACTTTGGTCAGCCCGATGCTAAGATTAATATTATTAAACTTAGCACTATGGGAATCGGTGACAACACAGCGATTGATGTAGGGACTGGTGGTAATTCTATTGTTGCTAATGCTGACCAAACGAAAGCAGCGGTTGTAATGAACGGTAGCCACGAGATACATATACTTAACCTATTAACAGGTGAGATAGATTTAACATTCTCTACTGGTACTTCGGGTTATGGTGGACCAAGAGATGCGAAGTTCCAAGATGATAAACTATATGTTTCTACTTACAGTAACAAAATTCTAGTTTTTGATTCTAATAATGGTAATCAATTATCTTCTATTACTATTGATGGAAATAGCGAAGGAATAGCAATCACAAGCAACTATTTATTAGCAGCAAACATAAACTATAGTAACTACCAACCAAGTAACAGAATTTTCGCTTATGACTTAGACAAAATCACAAGTGTAGAAGAGACTAAACAAACTCAGCAGACTATTAGAGTTTACCCGCATCCAGTAGCAAATGATTTTCACTTGGTATCAGATGATTTGGCTGGTACGAATGATATAGCAATCATCAACAGCCAAGGTAAAATAGTAGCTACACATAGTGGCAGCTCGAATGGTGCGATCGCTCTAAACGCAGACGCACTAGGGCTAGTTGCAGGTAACTATACTGCTGTTATAAACGGTACTAGAGCTGTTAGATTTGTTGTTATAAAGTGATGAGTATGGAACAAACGAATAGAAATAAATATGGTTTTTCTTCTCGAATGGGGCCTAAACTAAGAGAATTTGTCGAAAACCAGCTTATCAATGACTTGATGTATTACAAAATAGAATCAGAAGATTTTATTTTTGATTGGTCAGAAAGTTGTATTGAAGGACATGGAATGGATTATTTAGATGGTGAATTCGAAAACTTCTCAGGAATTGAAGTTTTTAATAAAGATAAAGAATTACTAGCTGATGGTTGGATGGAATTTATACGAATCGAAAATGAAGTCATTATTTATTGGGAATTTGTTACAACTTGGAGAAAAGGAAAAAAACTTAAAGAGAAGAGAGAAGTTGGAATTCCTAAACATGTTTGGAATAAGATTCCAGACAGTCTCAAACCCAAGTTTAAACATTTGAAAATGAAAAAATGATATTTATTATAGATATAACGAAGTGATATATAAACTCATATATATAGTTGTTTTCTTGACGTCATTCTGCTTCGTTTTTTCAGAAACTGACTCGGTCGCTAAGCGCTTCCCTGAGGTTACTGTCGAAGCAAAAAAAGAGCTGACAAACCAAGGATTCAACTATATATCCAGTCAATTAATTGATAGCAAAACGATTGATAGAATCAACCCAATCTTAGTCAGCGACGCTTTGCAATATGCGGCTGGTGTGAATATCCGAGACTATGGTGGGCTTAGCTCTATTAAGACGGTTTCTCTACGGGGTATGCCTTCTAACCAAACGCTTA
>JAUHXN010000110.1 GCA_030426865.1 bacterium
TCCATTCAGTTTGATAGTCATACCATTTCAAAAATTCAGATTCGGATTTTGGTGCAGTTTTGGGGTTAAAAACCATTAAATCATAACTCATAGTTTCTCCTTTCTTAAATTGGTTACAACTACATCAATATACGAACATTCGTATATCCTGTCTTTTTTATTACTCCCAATATAACAAAAATATAATAATTGCCCTGATCGGTTTGCTATGAGTTATATACTCTGTGTTAGAGCGTCGTTTTTCATTTTAATCTTATTTCAATTTTCTTGTTTTCAGGTTCAATGTTAATCCAGTCCATAGAGTCTGAACTTGGAATGCAGTCGATCATTTCCGTTCCTTTCGAATATCGTCTCAGGGAGAATTTTCCGAATCGAATTTTCATTTCATATTCCTCCTGTCCATCTTTTCCAATCCACGCTTTAGTCACAATTTGTCTTGTATCATTTACACTTTTCTTAGTCAACTGATTGTCGGAAGTTGGATTCCAAGAAATTCCATCACACCAAAATCCTTTTAATTCTGGGTCGGTCGATTTTTCCAATTCGTGACAAATTCGGTATTCAAGTCGAGTGCAGAATTCCTCATTAAATGGTGTTTCGATATTTTGTTGTGCTTTCGTCATTTCAGCTTGCAGGTAACGGTTAGTGTAAAATGCGATTTAATGCATTTTTACACAGTGTTGTAGTGCGTTTTTATTTTTCAATTTTGGGCTTCCATTTCTCCATATTTTTCCATCGTTTTTAATTCCGATTGAAGTTTATCCAATTCGTTCGAGAAATAAAGTCCGTAGCATTTTTTTACTTGTTCATTGTCTTTTGCTATAAATATCTCTAACCATCTTATTTCTTTTTCCTTTCCAAGTCCAAATAAACCCTTTTTCATTTTCGGATAGACATAACCAACCAAAAAAGTATTATCCTTCAAGTCTCCCATAATTGACACCCAAAATGAGGTTTTATTCTTAATGTCATTTACTGATAAAGTTGCTGAACATCCTTTCTGGATTTTTTGATAACTTTCTATTTGTTCAATCCAAGGAAATTTATCAAATTCGGATATAAAATTTTCATAATTGGTTTGTCCTTTTTCATCATATCTGTCATAATCATATCCAGCAAGTTGGACATTCCACGTATAATTATTTTTTCCGTTTGTCATATTTTTTTCTTTGTTTTTATTCGAGCAAGAAATCAGAGAAAAACTTACAAAAAGTATAATTAAAATTCTATTCATATTCGTTTTTCTCAAATGCACTACAACTATATTAATATACGAACATTCGTATATCCTGTCTTTTTTATTACTCCCAATATACGAATTTTCCAATATCGTTGGAAATAGAATGTTTGTCTATATTCAATTCAATCACTTGCTCCTAATTGGAATCCTCTTAATACCTACCTCATAAAATTCCAAGAGATGAATAAACTACAAACTAATTCCAAAGTCTTATTTATCTTGCCTAATTAGAATTTTTAGGGTGCCGAAACCATCCTATTACAGTAGTAAGGCTATCGTTTTCTATCTTTTGGAGGGCTATATTATTAGTCCTTATGTATTTTATTTTGTACCTCTTACTATTTGATTGAGGAGTTAGGTTGAGGTTTAAGACAGAGTCGGCAACTCGGACGAACCAATATCCACCGTGAATTTTACTTTTATCTGAACCTCGGTATGAGTAACTTGCATCTGCGCTTAATAGGTGATAATTTCTGCCATTTTCCAGCCCAGCTGGAAAATCAGAATGATTCCACTTTCCTACTAGCTGCTTTTCCAAGAAATTTCTGTTCTCCAATTTCTTCAGTTTACTTAATTCTCGTTCTTCTTCATTAGGTAGATAAATGTTGAGAAATATTATCAGCCCAATGCCTCCGAGTATTACTAGTATTCTTGATGTTTTCATGCTATAGATATTTTGCAAAACAAATGAAGAGTTACGTATAATTATTAGTCTTATCCTGACTTTATTATTACTTCCAATATACTAAAAATATAATACTTCAGAATAGAACTAAACCGTAAAGGTTATTTATTTTTGAGATTCTTCTGTCACCTACGGTGTCATCAGAATGACTGTATTGACCAGTTATATTATTATATTAGTAGATGATGATATCAAAGTTTAATCAAATTCTGCAACTCAAAAGACATTCTGAATTCAATATATTTCGAATAATCCGTTTACAATAATTATCAATAGGACATAATTTATGACGGATACTTTTCTCGCAGATATAGTGGCTGGTCTAACCAGAATACCAAAGACTCTACCCTCTATGTACTTCTACAATAAAGCTGGGAGCAAGCTATTCCAAACTATAATGCAGTTGCCTGAATACTATCTGACTAAATCAGAATACGAAATACTTGATACCCAATCGGCAGCTATATACGATGATTTTAACCCTCAGAACACTTTCGAAATAGTCGAGTTTGGCGCCGGTGATGGAAGTAAAACTAAGTTGCTTTTGCAGGAATTTCTCAAAAAGACCAATGATTTTGTTTACTCCCCTATTGATATTAGTAAATCAGCACTGAAAGGACTAGTCAAGTCATACGAAGAAGCAATCCCAACTCTAAATATGAATCCCATTAATAATGATTATTTTTCAGCACTCGATAGTCTTAGAGATAATAATACCACTAAACTCGTATTGTTTATGGGCTCGAACATAGGTAATTTTAAGGATGAAGGAGAGGTTGATTTCCTAAAGAAAATGCGTGCAAATATATCCGAAGGAGACCACGCTCTAATTGGTTTTGACCTCAAAAAAGACCCACAGATAATACGAGATGCATACAATGACAATAGCGGAGTAACTAGGGAATTCAACCTCAACTTGCTTAGGCGGATTAATGAGGAATTAGGAGCGAATTTTGATATATCTAGTTTTAGTCATTACCCAACTTATAATCCTATAACAGGTGATGCGACTAGCTACTTGATAAGTATGAAAGATCAGCAGGTAAGTATTGGTGATAGAGTTTTTGAATTCAAATATGCCGAACCAATATTTATGGAAATATCAAAGAAATATTCTGAAGATAATATTGCCGAATTAGCAGAAAGAACCGGCTTTGAGATAGTCAATAACTATTTTGATTGTAAGCATTACTTCGTTGACTCTCTATGGAGAGCACAATAGTCTATTTTCCATAAAAAAAAAGAGACCCATCGCACTAATGAATCTCTTTCTATTAATATACTTTTCTTGAATAATATTACTCTAGTTCATCACCTATATCATCCATCAAATCATCTACTCCATCTTCGAAATCTTCCCAACCTTCTTCAGTAGCATCACCTAGTTCATCTAGTTTTTCTTCTAGCTTTGATTTATTCCCATTCAATTCATCTATTTCCTCTTGTATAGACTCTTTGGAATCTTCGCTAGCTTCCGCCAATTCTTCTTTTAGCTCTTCTAACTTCGCATCAATCTCTTCTATTGCTTCATTAATTTCAGATTGCAATTCGTCCTTCTGCTTTCTCATCTCTTCGCCCATATCTCTAATATCATCTTTCTGCTCATTAGAACATGAAAAAAGTAAAGCGGACATAATAAAAACAAATAAGACTCTGCTAAAACGCATAATACACACCATTGGTTATTGAATAAAACATATAATGTGAACGAAAAAAGTCGATTTAATTGTATTTTAATTGACATTTCAATTTGAGAGGGTATTTTATGCTGTTTAATCTTGTAAGGATATAAAATAAATATGCCTTTTAGTTATCTTTACAATTATTAGAATGACTGGAATCAAAAAAACTATTCGATGAAAAAGAAAATTGACCTCGCCAAAAGCGAATTCCCTATAGCAAGAACCTATCAAGAATTTACATCCAATGCGTCCGCAAGTGGTATAGTACTAATTATATGTACATTGATTGCTATGATATGGGCTAATTCACCTTGGTGGGAATCTTATTTTGATCTATGGCATACTCATTTTATAATTGGAATAGGTGATTTCACTTTAGATAAATCTCTGCACCATTGGATAAATGATTTGCTTATGGTTGTCTTTTTCTTTCTAGTTGGGTTAGAAATCAAAAGAGAAATTCTAATTGGGGAACTCTCCTCACTTAGAAAGGCCATGCTCCCTATTATGGGTGCGTTGGGAGGAATAATATTACCTGCGCTGATTTATACTTTATTCAACCTTGGAACAGAAAACCTTCATGGTTGGGCAATTCCTATGGCGACTGATATCGCATTTGCGTTGGGAGTTTTATATTTATTAGGGGACAAAGTCCCTCCCTCGTTAAAAGTATTTTTGGCTGCTTTAGCAATTGTAGATGATATTGCAGCGGTAGTAATTATTGCCATATTTTACACCTCTTCCATTAGTTTATACTATTTGTTGCTTAGCTTCTTATTCATATTTATTATGATAGTTGGCAATAGACTTAAAGTTATAAGCCCTCTTTTCTATCTTGCTATAGGTGGACTAGTTTGGTTTACTATGCTAAAATCCGGTGTACACGCCACAATAGCAGGTGTACTAACTGCATTTACAATTCCTTCTTATGCACTTATAGATAAGCAAAAATTCGTAGATAACACCGAAGGACTATGGCGTAAATTCCGCTCAAAATTATTCCAAACTAAAACAGACTTCCTAACTGAGTACGAAGCAGACGCCTTGTACAATATGGATTTACTTTCAGACAAGGTGCAACCTCTTCTCCTAAGATTAGAAAGAGGGATAGACGAGTATGTTGCATTCGGTATAATGCCCCTATTTGCGTTGTCAAATGCAGGAATCCACTTTGGTGATTTCTATCTAGGTGCACTATTTAACCCTGTCACTTTAGGCGTTTTCACTGGGTTGTTTGTAGGTAAACAAATTGGTGTAGCAGCATTCGTTTGGTTAGCAAGTAGATTTAACATAGCTAATCTACAACCTGGAATACCTTTCAGACAATATTATTATGTGGCTATACTAACTGGTATAGGATTTACAATGTCACTATTTATATCTGCATTGTCATTTGGTCCTGGAGCACCACAAGAAATGTACTCGAAAACTGGTATTCTCCTTGGCTCTATTTTCGCGGGTACATTAGGTTATATACTTATGCGTAGAGATTTGAACAAGAAAGAAAAAGTAGCAAACTAGATTTATAATATCACTTTATTGACTATACCATTCTTTTGGGAGATAGCATCTTATCTAGTTCTGCTTTGGACATTAACCCCTTGTCTAAAGTTAGTTGATATACACTAGAGCCCGTATTCAAAGCTTCTTTTGCTAGATTAGAGCAAACCTCATAACCGAGCTTAGGAACTAGTGCTGTTACTAAACCTATGCTATTTTGTACCATCTCACGAAGATGATCCTCATTTGCAGTTATCCCATCTACACATCTAGTGGCTAAAGTAGTTATACCGTTTTTCAAATGTTGCAAACTCTCAAATAGACTTCTAGCTATGACTGGTTCCATTACGTTTAGTTGTAATTGACCCGCCTCTGCAGCCATTGTAATAGTTAGATCATTACCAATTACATTATATGCTATTTGATTCACAACTTCAGGTATAACAGGATTAACCTTACCTGGCATTATAGATGAACCTGGTTGCATTTTCGGTAAATTTATTTCGTATAGTCCTGCTCTAGGGCCAGAGCTTAGCAATCTCAAATCACTACTTATCTTAGATAACTTAACAGCTAGTCTTTTCAAAGCAGAAGAATACATAACAAAAGAACCAGTATCTTGAGTTGCTTCTACCAAATCCTTAGCTGATTTGACTGGGTAACCGCATCTTTCTTTTAGATAATTAACAGCCAATTTCTTGTATTTCGGATTAGCATTTAGGCCAGTTCCTATAGCAGTTCCACCTAGGTTTATTTCATTGAATAGCTTAGCGTTTTCATTAAGTCTATCTACTTCCTCTCGCAAAGTATTAGAGAAGGTCATAAACTCTTGTCCCAACGTCATTGGAACAGCATCTTGCAGTTGAGTACGGCCTACTTTTAGTATATGAGCGAACTCTTTGGATTTTTTATCAAATGATTCTATTAACTGCTTCAAAGCAACAACTAATTTATCATTGAAATACAGAATCGTAATCTTAAGTGCAGTAGGATATACGTCATTAGTAGATTGCGCGTAATTCACGTGATTGTTGGGGTGACAATACTGGTAATCCCCAAGCTCTTTACCCATTAGCATTAGCGCTCTATTTGCTATAACCTCATTAGCATTCATATTAGTAGAAGTACCTGCTCCACCTTGGAACATATCTACTATAAAGTGAGTGTGGTATCTACCTGCTATTAGTTCTTCACTTGCTTCTACTATAGCATCGGCAATATGAGGTTCTAGTTCTCCTAAGTCTTTATTTGCCTTTGCTGATGCAATTTTCACCATAGCTAAAGATTTGATAAACCTAGGATATAGTCTTAAAGTAATACCACTAATATTAAAATTTTCAGCTGCACGGAGAGTCTGAATACCGTACAAAGCGTCAGCCGGAACTTCTTTTTCACCTATCATATCCGATTCTAATCTGGTAGCACCAGTCGCATAGCGCATAGCTATATTACTCATCTGATACGAAGAACTTCTCATTCGTCTAGAAATAATTCTAGAAGCAGCAGCTATTAATTTTACTACTATACCAGTATTATTTTCCATCATCTTAGAAAATTCAGCTCTGTGCAATACAATTAATCTACAATCTGTATTTGCTTTCGCTGATAGAGCATAAGGATAATTATCCATTAGTGCTCCTTCTCCAAATACTTCACCTGCTTTGTAGTGATTTAGTATTCTCCTTTTCTCTTTATCCCTATCTATATATTCGCTAACAGTACCCTTTTGTATAATAAATAGAGTATCTCTATTTGAGCCTTGCTCTATTAGAATTGTACCTTTCTGAGCTTCCAATACTTTCATATTGATAGCACATTCTAATCTTTGCTCATCTGTTAGTTCGTTGAATAGTTCTATTCCAATTAGGAATTTTGAGATTTCTTTTGGAGACATAATTACATCTACTTATTTTTTATGGTAAACTTAAGATTGAATTTCCGCAAAATAATGATATTTCGGATATAAACGAATTTTCTTTGATTGAACATTCTTTATTGATGCTAGACTACGTTTGTTATATGTAAACATAAATTGTAACTATTTACTTTAAGTGTTGTTATTGAGTGAAGTAGAAACTAATGACTCTAGTTAAGAAATGTACGGTATGAAATATATTATTTTAATATTTTTATTATTAACACTAAGTATTACAAGTGCTTTAGAACCTGTAGTAGTTAAAGAATTGGACACAGAGCCAACTTGGATGGTCATTGAAAATGACACTTTATATGTTACATATACAACTCCAAGAACAGCTGGTATAATGCGCTTTGATATTAATGATATTGATAATGAAGAAGTTGTTTTTAACAATTTTTTTAAATCATCGGACTTATTTATTGCTGAAGATTTTCTTATTTCTAATTTGAATTTAGGAGATAGCTATAAAGAGGAACATAGAAATCAAACCACCAAGATTGATATTTCTAACCTAAAGAAAGATCCTAGAGTAGCTTCATTTACTATCGATCTTGCTGGTATTTGTTATGATGGAAGTGGTTATGTTTATTATACCGAACATGATTCTGATACGATTTCTAGGTTTGATTTATACTACTACTATACTATAGTACCAAAAGTTATATATTCTCAGTTTGAAAACCCTACTAGTGTTCTCTTCCATAACAACAACTTATGGGTCTTGCATGATAATGGGACGAAAATTTCCAAATTATCTGTCTTGACAGCTGATAGGGTTTCCACTGAGATATTTACAGAGTTGGCTCCTATTTCTATATTGAAAGCAGAAGGTGATAATTTTTATGCTATTCAAAAGGAGGATAACAAAGTATTCAAGTTTGATCCGGATGACCCTGTACCAGTTATGGAATACGTTACACAATTCGATACTAATGCTTTTGATTTTGAATTATATAAGGGGGATTTGTATTATACTCTTAGAGAAGAACGGAAAATAATGGTCTTAAAAAATGTAGTTACTTCAGTTGAAAAGCTAGAGTATATTAGTACTTTAATATCACCAAACCCTACTTCTGAATTCGTATCATTTCCTACTATTACTAGCCCTACGACAATTGAAATATATAATAGTTCGGGTAATAAAATTCTAACCACGGGTATAAACCCCAATGAAGAAATAGATATTTCGAGTCTTCCTAGTGGCACTTACACAATCAGAACCGAGAATAATTTATTCGGTAGATTTGTAAAGTTAGATTAAAACTTCAACAAATTATGATTATCCTTCAGCCATTTTTTATAAGTCTTGTAGTTAGGTTGCAACTCCTGGACAGTTGACCAAAACTTTGCCGAATGGTCCATATACTTCAAATGTGCTACTTCATGTGCTACTACATACTCTAACACTTGCAAAGGGGCTAAAATTAACCGCCAATTAATATTGATATTCTTTTGGCTACTGCAAGATCCCCATCTAGTTTTAGCGGATGTTATTTTTACGTTCCTATGTTTTATACCGAGCTTGTCAGTGTACTTATCTGTCAGAAATGATGCAATTTTTAGCGCCTTTTCTTTATACCATTTTATCATCAATTCTTGCAATTTATCTTTATGTTTCTCATTTACTAAAAATCGCTCTCCATCGAATACTATGGACTTCTTGTTGGAGTTGATAAGTACCGGGTATTTTTTACCAAGAAAATAGAACTCATCAGTACCATCAAAATTATACGTTTCAGGTTTGTTTTTTTGAGCT
>JAUHXN010000111.1 GCA_030426865.1 bacterium
AGATCAAAGAGCTAATGCTTGAAATGATTAGATCGAAAAGTAAATCGGCAGTAGAAAAGAATAGAGAAAAAACAAAATCTATTGAAAAGGAAATAATAGAGCTTGAAGTAAAAAAGGAGAAACTTATGGACAAGTATTTAGATGATCAAATAAGTCAAGATGACTTTGATAAGTATAATTCAAAATATACTAATGAGGTTAACAGTAAGAAGGAAGAGATAAAGATTTTGAAAGAAGAATTTGATAATATTGAAGACTACTACCATAAAACAGTATCATATTTTGATAACCTCTCTTCATTATATAACACAGCTAGCCCTAAAGGTAAAAGAACTATACTTAGTTCGATACTAGAAGAAAATCTTAGAATTCGAGATAAAAAGTATCGAACTCCAAAGTTTAAAGGTGTAGTTCAATTAATTTGTCGTGATAGCAAGGTTTTCAGAGGTGATAATACAAAAAAAGGCAGCTTTTCAAACGAAAAGTTGCCTATGGTACACCCGAAGAGATTCGAACTCCAAACCTTCTGATCCGTAGTCAGATGCTCTATCCAGTTGAGCTACGGGTGCATTGAAATCTTTGTTTTAGACTTAGTCTTTTTTCAAAGATTTGATAAATTTAGAAAGTCTTGATTTTCTTCTAGAAGCATTATTTTTATGGATAATTCCTTTAGCGGAAGCTCTATCAATAACTTTGATAGCGTTGCTTAAATTTTCCATACCAGCAGCGTATTCAGTTGATTCTCTTACAGCACGAACTGCAACTTTTACTTGCTTTTTATACTCTCTATTGTATAAATTTCTTTTTTTCGTTTGTCTAATTCTTTTGACAGATGATTGATGATTAGCCATAATCTTAAATGATTTTATTATTTACAAAATATTTGACTTCAAAAATACATCTAATATTACTTTATTGCAAAATAAAATAAAGATTTAATTTAATATTTGTATTTATTTTTATTGTATTTAACTTGTCATATAATAATTATGAAAAAAAGTAAATGTTAAAAGAACTTCTCAGACCTGAAATAGAAGACATAATAATGCAACGTAGATGGAAAGACCTTCGAATAGGATTAGAAGGATGGGAGCCTGCGGAAATTGCTGAATTATTGCTCGAAATTGAAAAAGAATATAAAGTCTTATTGTTTAGGGCATTACCAAGAGAAGTCTCTACTCAAGTATTTAGTCATATAGAATCTGAAGAAAGGGATCAACTACTAAACGAATTGACTGATGGTGAAACGAGGAGACTGCTTGCAGATATGTCTCCTGATGATAGAACTTCGTTATTAGAAGAGCTACCTGCTAAAGTAACCAAATCTCTTATGAATATGCTATCTGCAGAAGATCTTAAGGAAGCTAGGTATTTACTGGGTTATCCGGAGGAAAGTATTGGTCGTCTTATGACCCCAGATTTCGTTACAGTACATCCTGATTTCACTATTAGACAAGCTATTGAGCATATTCGAAAATTCGGTAAAGATAGTGAGACGATATACAGAGTTTATGTTATCGATGATAATGGAAGGTTAATAGATGACATACTGCTAAAAAACTTAATTTTGGCAGAAGAAGAGATTAAGATTTCTGAGTTAATGGATGATACTTTTTTATCACTTTCTGCTTTTGATGACAGAGAAGAAGCTGTAAGAATGTTAGAAAAGTATGATGTACTTGCATTACCAGTTGTAGATTCTAATGGATACATAGTAGGAATAGTTACTTTTGATGATATTTATGATGTATCTGAAGAAGAAGCAACAGAGGATTTTCAAAGAACATCTGGTATCAATCCTTTGGATCAATCGTACCTCAGTGCAAGTATCTGGAAACTATACGGCAAACGTGTACCCTGGTTATTAGCAATGGTTTTTGCTAATTTTATAACAGCTTCTGTAATTAGTCATTATGATTATGTAACTGTTGCATTTGTTTCATTAGTTGCCTTTATACCTCTACTTACAGGTACTGGTGGTAATTCTGGTACGCAGTCAGCAACATTAATAATTCGTGGAATAGCAACAGATGATATTAGATACAATGATTGGCTAAGAGTATTTAGAAAAGAACTAGTTGTAGGTCTATTGTTGGGTGTTTCTTTAGCTATAGTTGCGTTTATTAGGGGATATTTGGAATCTGATAATGCAATGGAATTAGCATGGGTTATAAGTACTTCCCTTATAATACTTATACTTTGGTCAAATGTAATAGGAAGTTTATTACCAATATTATTACATAAAATGAAACTTGATCCAGCAGTAATTTCTGGTCCAGTAATTACAACAATTGTCGATGTTTCTGGGCTACTTATTTATTTCAATATAGCCATCTATATGATGAGCTAATATCTATAAGTCACTCCCATACCTAATTTGTATATAGTTTTTTCGGTGTTAATTAACTGTGAGTCATAAATATACATGCTTTTTTCTGTTTCGAAAAGTTGACCAAAAAAGTCAACTCTCAATGATTCTATCAAAAACAATCCTACTCCCCCACTGTATAATCTAGTGAATGAATTATTATTATTGATAGGCGATGATTCAAATGTCGCTCCCCCTCTTAATTGTATTATAGTATAAGGAATATGATATTCTGCTCCTAATCCAAACTTCATACTACCATCGAGAGTTCTATACATATTATCATTTAAATCTAAAAAGTATTCAGATTGTGCATCAATGAACTCTATATCAGGATAGTTTTTGAATTGGAATGCTGCTGATAAAGTTAGCTCGTCTGAGTTATAAGAAGATCCAATCGAAATAGACCAAGGCAATAATACATCAAATATCGAAGTATTATCATCACCTACATTACTATATTTATTTCTACTATTATCATCAAATATTACTTCAGCTTCTTCATAGAAATACTCCTCAATTCTCATATTAGCAGGTGTATTCAAATTAAGACTAAACCTATAATAATCTTCATAAGTATATACAAGACCCAGATTAAAGCTGATAGAAGTATAGTTGTGTTCATACTCAAGAGTATGATATACTTCATTTATATCTGAATAAGGTGGCTCTTCATATTCTTCTTGATATATTTCTTCAGTGTCAGATTCATCTAAATATCTTACATATTTGTAAGACCCAAAGGCAAAATTAATACTCCCACCAAAGGCAAAACCATTAAAATATTCACTTGCTAAAGCGAATGTCAAATCATGATTATTTCCTGATTCAGTTAGTTTATATTCCTGATATAAACTATCATTTATATATGTCACACCATTCTGAGATAAATAGGTTTTTTCTGTCCAATTCCGTTCTTGTTTTGATTCAGATTGTATGTATGAATTATTTGTGTTTAATCCCTCTATCTCAGTGAATTGATTGAAATTCAAACTATTCGAATATGAAACCCCAATATAATATAAGTCCATATTTTGATAATTAGCTTTAACAGGTGATGATATAGATATGTTAGTAAGATTAAAATCGTTATCTGTTGTATTTGAAGTATTTCCTAGATATTTTGATTGAATTGAGTTACTCTGATGATTATAACCAACAGATATCTCAGTTTTGTTGTTCAGTACTAATCCTGCGGGGTTAAAATGTATTGACGCTACATCATTAAGAATACCCATATATGAAAAACCCAATCCTGCAGATCGGGTATTTACAATTTTATCATCTGAAGAGTATCTTATTGCGTCTAATATAGTTCCATCGATACTCTGAGAATACAAACCACTAGTAGTAATTAAAACTATTAATAAAGTTTTTCTAATCATTACTATCTTCTACCACCCCTTGAGTTTGTAGAGCCACTAGAACCACCTGAGCTGCCTCCAGATGAACGGCCACTACTTCCACCAGAACTTCCACCAGAGGACCTACTATATCCTGAGCCACTAGATCTTGTACCAGATGATCGAGTTGAATTTGAACTACCACTTGATCTGTTATAACTAGACCCACTAGTATTTGTACTACTGTTGGATCTATTTACATTCGTACTTCTATTGGTGTTAGTACTTCTTGTTGTTGTAGTATTAGATTGCTTATTATACGAATTAGTATTCGTTCTTGCACTAGTAGTATTCCTATCATTTGTAGTGTTAGTATTTCTACTATTAGTCCTAGTATAGTTAGAATTTGTTCCAGTACTCCTATTGTAACTGGTTGTATTTGCATTTCTACTATAAACATTGCTCGAACTTGTGCTTCTGTTATATCCCGATATACCCGATACAGAGCTACGAGTATTTACAGAGTTAGTACTTGGAGACCTATAATAATTGTAGTTGTCCCTTTGTGCGTAGTTTCTAGACCTGCTATAGTTTCTATGGTTATGTCCATAATTATTATATCTGTAACGTCTATTATAAAAACCATTATAGTTGTAATAATCGTAATATCTTCCCCACCCGAAACCAAATGAAGGATGGTATCTATACCATGGTGAGTACCAACCTAAATACCTGGGACCCCAATTATAAGCATAACCGAATCCTATTCCAAAACCGAATCCAGAGAATGGATAATTATAAAATCCTGAGTAATAGACATTATTCCACCAAGGTACAACTACAGGCTGATAATATGGAGATTGATTGTAGTAGTTATTAATTACTGTTACATTCTCACCATTTCCTGAAGTATAAACATTTTTAGATTTCGATTTATTGGAGAGTGGGTTGACCCATCCATCACTATTTTCCGAATCACTCTGATTATTATTTTTATCAACAATAATGATCTGTTCATCAGGCTTGTCATAACTATAATAGTTGTTAGTTCTAGTCGTCGTACAAGACATCAAGCTGAACAGTATCAACGATAATATGGGTATTAATGTTCTCATTTGTATCTCCTTTTTACTTATGAAACGAATATGTCAATATTTAGTTTCAAAAAAAAAATTAAAAAAAGTTTTTTGTTTTAACGAAAAGTTATTTAGTTTTGCTACTCGATTATGTGCCCGGATGGCGGAATTGGTAGACGCTCAGGACTTAAAATCCTGTGATGGCAACATCGTGGGGGTTCAAGTCCCCCTCTGGGTACTCAAAGGTTGGTGATTTTTAGTCATCAACCTTTTTTTTATAACTATTTGTGTATCTTATCGTATATTAGCGGATATGAAAAAAGTAATAATATTATTAAGTCTTGTTGTAATATCTGCATGCAGTAGCAGTTTAGACACAAGAAATATGACTGCTGAAAATCTTTTCGAAAAAGGAAAAGAGTATTTTGCAGATAATGAAAATTTAGAAGCTCAAAAAATGTTTGATTTGATAAAGCTTCAATATCCTGCTAGTCAATATGCAGATGATGCGCAATTTTACTTGGCCGAAATAGATTTCAAAAGAGAAAAGTATATATTAGCAGCATTCAATTATAATTCTTTGAGAAGGATATATCCATCTTCAGAATATAACAAACAATCTCTTTATATGAGAGCTTTGTGCTACTATAAACTCTCCCCCCCTTACGAAAGAGATCAAGAGTATACTAAAAAGGCTATTGAATCATTAATCGAATTTCAAGGGACTTACCCAAATGATTCTTTATCACTCGAAGCCGACAATAAAATTAGAGAAATGCGTGAGAAACTAGCGCATAGAGAATTTTCTATTGCAGAACTATATAAGAAATTAGATGATCCGAAAGCATCATTAGTATATTATGATTTCGTTATAAATAAATATGATGACACTAAATACTTTGAAGATTCTTATTTAGGTAAGGTTGAATCATTACTTAAGATGAAGCGAATAGAAGAAGCACAAAATATAATATTACTTTATGAGAAAAAGTTTCCAGCCGGAAATTATAATTCTGTATTGAAGGATATGTACGACAAAGCAAAATCTGAATAAAAAAAAGCTACTTAATAAAGTAGCTTTTTTTAAATATTAAATTTATAAATTTTGAAGTTCTTTCGGATCGCCAAATTTCAGCTTATCTTCAAAAGTTTCTTTCATTGCTAAAAATGTAGGTTTCGGGATCCTATCAAATTCTCGACTGATATTTAATTGGTCATGATTAATAACATCTGTATCATCACCAGTTGGGATAACATCTGCCATTCTACTATTCAATTCCATTTTTATATCATCATTTATCTGTCTAGCACGGAAGCCCATTGCTACTATCGCTTGGTAAACTGACCCTTTGGCAGTCTCTTTCATACGAACTTGTACAGGATTAACAATATATTTTTCCATATTTCCCTTAGAAAAGTTAATTTTGAACGATTACAAATCTACGAAATTTAATGAAGTAGAAAAAATATTTTTATTTTAAAGGAAAGTATATTAAATTTTGTTTTTACTTTTTACTATTATTGATATATGAAAAAATTATACTGGTCAATATCTGAAGTATGTGAACTATTGAAAGTTGAACCACACGTAATTAGATATTGGGAAAGTGAAGTGACCTTTTTGAAATCTAAACGCTCTCGAGGTGGAAACAGGAGATTCGATAAGACATTAGTTGATAAGATGTTAATTCTCAAAGAATTGCTCCACACTTATAAATTAACGACTAAACAAGCATCCACTTTTATCAATAAAAACCCTGATCTAAATGATGAGAATTTGGATGAGAAGGTTTACACTTACAAAAAGAGTAAAGGGTATAAAGAAGTTATAAAACAGATATCCCTTACTGATTTACAAAATATTAAGAAAAGACTAGAAGAAACAATTGAATTACTAAGAACGTAATAACTTTAGTTAAAAAATTGTTATTTTTGAAAAATTTGAAAACGAACACAGGAAATTTAATGTTGAAAAAATTTACTATAAGCATATTAATACTAGCTATGTCATATAGTAGCTTGTACTCACTTAAGTATAAAGAAAGAATAGTGGGGAAACATGACGACGAAGTTCTTGGAGTATTCGTAAATGAAGCAGATTCTAGGGTTGCAACTTGTAGTTTAGATGAAACTATAAAAATATGGAGCATACCTGAAGGTAAAGAACTCGTTACAATGAAAGGTCATTTGGGTCAGGTAAATAATTTATCTTTCTCAGGAAATGATAAATGGATAGCATCAGGATCTGGAGATCATACTGTTAGAGTATGGGATGTAGAGACTGGTAAACAACTAAAAATTTTCAAAGGCCACACTGACCAAGTGATAGGTGTTTATTTTAGTCAAGATGATAGTAGTACATTTATTGCTTCTACAAGTTTTGATAAAACAGTAAAATTATGGGATTATAGATTAGGGACAGAGATTAAAACTCTAAGAGATCACTCTGAACCTACAAACAATGTTGCCTATAGTTATGATGGTAAATATATTGCTTCTTGTAGTGACGACAAATCAATAAAGATTTGGTCTACGGATTTGGAAACTAAGGAACCTGTAATGACATTATTAGGTCATGATGCTCCTGTACTAACAGTTCTTTATTCTTTTGACTCGAAAAAGATGGCATCTTCTGATCAAGATGGTGTTATAAAAATTTGGTCGATGCCTGATGGAAAACTTTTGAATTCTTGGAAAGCTCATGATGAGTTAGTTCAGGATATCTCATTTGCAGAGGATAATACAACAATCGTAAGTGCTAGTTTAGATAAAAAAGTAAAGTTGTGGAATTCAGATAATTCGAAATTATTATGGGAACATGACGCTGGTGTCGAAATTTGGTCTGTAGATTTAGTATATGATGCAACTACTATAATACTAGGTTGTGTTGATGGAACAGTTAGATTTTTAGAAAAACAAAAGTAACAGGATATAAAAATGAAATTAAAACATATAGTTATTGCAGCCGTTGCTTTTTTACTGATAAGCAATGATTTACAATCTCAAGGATTTATTAAGACTGTTGTTTCCTTAACTGGTAATGTTTTTAACCAGGTTACAAAGCAACCAGAGACAACTGCACTTCTAGTTATGAAAGATGGGAAGCGAATAACAGCTACTAGAAGTCGTGCATCTGAAAACGGATATTATTATATCACAGGATTAAAAGCTGGCGAGACTTATGATATTAAGTTGAAAAAAAATGGTTTTATGGATCAACAGTTTTCAATTCAAGTACCTAATACAGATAAATACGCGGAAATCTCTAAAGATTTCCTAATTATGCCTAAAGAAGTTGGAGTAAAATTACCGCTTTCTGTACCACCTTTCGAGTATAATAAATCAAAGTTGCGTGTTGGTAGTGAAATACTTTTAGATGATTTACAAGAAACATTAAAACTGAATCCAGATGTCAAAGTTGAAATTATTAGTTTCCCTGACAACAATAAAGATAAGGCAGCAAATGAGAAACTTACTAAAGAAAGAGCGCAATCATTGAAGGACTTTTTTGCGACTTCTGGTGTAAGTGTAGAAAGAATCTCAATAGCACCGAATCAATCGACTGATCCTGATAACCCTCCCCCTACTGAAAAAGCAGCAAAAGGGAAAAGGTATATAGGAAAATCATATATAAAGATTGTATCTTTATAGAAATAATAGAAAGATTAAAAAAAGATGTTCTTCGGAACATCTTTTTTTTTACACACCTATTGTGAAAAATAGTTTATTATTCTTATCTTGAATATCTAATAAATGAAAAACCATATTGAATAGCGAAAATAATATAGTTCAGATAAGAAACCTACATAAATACTTTGGAGATTCTCACATTCTCCGAGGTATTGACTTAGATGTTAAAAAAGGACAATTAATCTCTATAATCGGACGCTCTGGATGTGGTAAAACCACTTTACTCAGGTGTTTAAATTGTCTTGAAATACTAGATGAAGGTA
>JAUHXN010000415.1 GCA_030426865.1 bacterium
ACAATTCGGAGAACCTAATCGAAGAAATTAAATATTGTGATTCTAGAAACATAAAGTGGTAGGAGAATAACTACCGACAACATGGGTTAGGACACAATGCCGGCTACGGAAAGTAGCGTTGTTGTTCGAACTTTATTCTTATATTGAAAACGAGTCGTTTATGGAGAATCGAAGAAACCTGGCCGGCACTGCGCCTAGCCCAGGAGCGTTATCGATAAGCAAAAAATGAAAGAGTATATAAAAATACAAACTGGAGAATCTCTGTTGGTCTTTAAGGATTTTAGAATAGCTTATGGAACATTAATGCCTCTTGATGGCAAATTTCGACTTGATGCTGATATTGCGACATTTGACGGCCCATATAACAAGAACCAAGTAGCTGAATTAGAAAGTGAATTTCAAACACAGATAAACACCAAATTCAATAAAGTAGGAATTAAAATTACTAATGCTACTGTAAACTCACCAAACCTTAAGGATTGTCGAATAGAAATTCAAAATGGTGGTAATGAAGAGGAAGGATTAGTTGCACTTAATATCGATTGGGTCATATATTTAAGGAACATCAAAATTAAGTTCGAGGAACTGAATGGTGAATTATATATACAATTGAATGCCGAATCCGAAGACATTGATTTATATGCAACTCAAGGAATCAATACTACTTATGAGATGGTTTCTAAGTTGAATTCTGTTATACAAGTAGGACAATTTTCTGAAATAATCGAAGAAGGTAGAAAATACATGAATCTTGACAAACGATATACAGAAATTTTGACCAAGATGCAAGGTGAAAAGCCAAGAGATGTTGAATTAAATATGATCTCGGAATTAAATAGACCAATTGAATATAATGACTCTATTTGGGCTTGGAATCAAGTAAGAAAGACAATTGAACAAGAACAATTAATTGATGGGTGGAATGGACAGCCTATCGATAACAAGTGATATGAGATCAGACTTGCTATCGCTGCGTCCGCTCCATATCACAGAACCGTTATAGCTCATTAGAACATAGAATATGACGATAGAGGAAATAGAGATTCTTATGGATAAATTCTACGATCTTGATGAAGATGTAGACGAACAAGTTTTTAATGCACTAAACGCTCACTTTGGAAATGACAAAAATGGATTCATAGATTACATTAATTCCCGTCCTATTGGTCAAAGTTCTCATAGAGCAATATTATACGAACACATTATGAACAATGCGAGCGGCTGGGAAGAATTTCTATATGAACAAATAAGACTTATTATTGATGCAATTGAATCAGGAAACAAAGATGCTGAAGATGAATTACCAAGTCTATACTACTTAACAAATATAAGTGATCTCAAGAAGTCATTCTATACTAAATCTATTGAATATCTCAGAGCTAAATTGAATTCACGAAATAACAGTGTAAGAAAAGTAGCATTAGAGCATTTGCTAGATTTACATTTCGAATCTAAAATCGATTTAGATTATAGTTTAAGAGATGCGTTACAGTATCAATTGTATGATAAGAATTATAACGTAAGACTTTATGCCTATTTAAATTTGAACGACTTTAATCTAGTACCAAAGAACTTCAAACTAAGACTAATGGATAGAATTCGAATAAAGATGAGTGCTGATCATCGAAGTTATCTGAAAGCAAAGAAAATAGGTCATGAAGCAGCTAGGAAGGTAATGAATAACGAGCTATAACAGGGTACGATGACACCATCCCGCCCTCGATAGAAAAGACAAAGGAACATGGAAGTAATATCGAAGCTAGGAATAGATTCTAAAACCAAAGAATAGAACTCGGCGGGACGGTGCA
>JAUHXN010000112.1 GCA_030426865.1 bacterium
TTTATCAATTATTAGAAATCCATTTTTAGAAAAAGAATTAATAGTTTTTATATTACTACAACTAACTAGAATTACTCCTCCTACAACAATAGCTAAGCCAACACTAAATATGAAATATCTTTGTACCATACCACGAGTTTTTTAGATTATAAATATGAAATTAATAAAATATAAATTAAAAAAAAAGCCGACTATGTTAATAGTCAGCTCATTTTGTAAGTGTCTTGATAAATAAACTATTTCTTAGCTACTAAGTTTAAGGTCATAGTAAACTCATCATATATCATTTTATCACCCAAAGCTTCTATATCAAAGAAACTTTTTGAATTATATTTTACATTGAATTTCGATCTATCCAATTTTATAGTCGCCTTTACTACTAACATGTCACCTTTTTCAGTGACAGTTGCTGGAAAAGTAATTTTCTGAGTAATTCCCTTAATAGTGATATTACCTGTTATCGTGTTCGTATTACTATTTGATTCAACACTCAAGATTGTGAAAGTAGCTTCTGGGAATTTCTCAACTGAGAAGAAATCATCAGATTTTAAGTGGTTAACTAGTTTGGCATTGTATCCTTCATCTTCGATGTCTGTGTTAGTAATAGACTTCATATCTACTATGAACGAACCATTAGTAATACTTCCATTTTTATACCCGACTTTACCAGATTTGACAGTAACGTAACCGTCATGTTCACCAGTTACTTTCTCAGCGTGCCATTTCAAAACAGTAGCGTCTGAATCAACTTTATATTCTGTTGCATTTAGTATAGTAGCCGAAGCAAACACTAAAAGAACTAATTTTAAAAAACTTTTTACCATTATAAAACTCCAAAATAAATAATTAAATAATATCATCATTTTTAAGATTACTGCAAATCTTTGCTAAAACGTTCTTACAGATCTGCAATTCTGATTTGTCTATATCGCTAGTTGTTTCAATGACAGTTTGATTTCCTATCTTTAGTGCCAAATCCTGCATTTCTTTACCTTTTTTAGTGAGGTAAATTTTGTTGCAGCGTTTGTCATCTTTGTTAACTTTGCGTTTTATGAATCCTTTTTTTTCTAAATTGTTCAAAAGACGAGTTATACCTGGTTTATCTTTACTTGTTTTACAAGCTAAATCAAGTTGAGTTTGCCCTTCTTCTAGCCATAATTGCTTTAAAACTCCATACTGTTCTGAAGTGATTTTATTGCCAGAAGCTTTTAGGTTGCTACTAAGTCTCTTATTAATAGACCGATAAGCGACCCCCGTTAGGTAACCTATACTCTCATTACCAGTAAAGTCATCTTTATCCAATTTAGTTGTCATAACAACTATCACGATTAGTTAATAATATTATTGTATCATTCATCTAGGAATGGGTAGTCAATATAGCCATTTTCTCCACCACTATAAAAAGTTTTTACGTCCCAATCATTCAAATCACTACTTTTTTCTATACGGTTTACTAAATCTGGATTAGATATTAGTAACTTACCGAATGCTACCATATCAACTATCCCATTAGAAATATAGGCGTTTGCCTCATCTATAGTAAAGCCGCTATTCGTTATTAGGCTTCCTTTATATATATTTCTAAAATATTTAGTGACTTCCCTGTCTTGTAGATAGTTTTTTTGGGGAATGTAAGTTTTTCCAGGAGGTGCGTAAGGTTCCATAACATGTAAATAAGCTAGATTATAGTCATTAAGTTTGTCAACAAAATAACTAAATGTTTCAACCGGTGTATCATCACTCATACCATTAAAAGTTCCACTTGGAGAAAGGCGAATAGCAGTTCTATCACTACTGATAGCATTACTTATTGCTTCTACTACCTCTAATCCAAATCTACATCTATTTTCAATAGAACCACCATAATCATCAGTTCTTTGATTTGAACCACTACAAATAAATTGGTCTATCAGATAACCATTGGCTCCGTGTATTTCTACACCATCGAAACCTGCCTCTATCGCATTCAAAGAAGCTGTTACATAATCTTTGATTGTATCTTTTATTTCTGATAGTTCTAAAGCCCTAGGAGTTTCTTTATCTTTTAGCCCTTCATAGGTGTGTACTTTACCGCCAGAGTTGATTGCAGATGCAGAAACAGTAGGTTGACCATTGTGAAAATCAGGGTGAGAAGAACGCCCAGTGTGCCACAGCTGTAAAAACATCTTACCTCCACTACTATGTACTGCTTCAGTTATTGGTTTCCATCCGTTTATTTGATCGTTTGTCCAAATTCCGGGAGTATTCATGTAACCAACGCCCATTGGAGATATATTAGTAGCTTCAGAAATAATCAGGCCTGCGCTAGCTCTTTGCTGGTAATATATACGCATAAGGTCATTCGGTACACCTTCTTTGTCAGATCGGCATCTAGTCAATGGAGCCATTATGACTCTATTAGGTAGCTTCATACTACCAATTTCTATTGGGGAAAGTAGATTTTTCATAATTGAGGTAAGGGTTTGATTAAGGTAAACAATTGCCTGGTTCTGACATCCAAGGATGCACTTCAGCTATTAATCGACCAGATTTAATTGCTGGGTCAGTAGAGCAAAGTTCTGAAACTTCTTCTTGACTTTCGGCATCGAATATAAATATTCCTCTAACATCCGAATCATCTAATAATGGTCCAGCAATCACTATTTTACCCATTTCGGCAAGTCTTTTGATATTAGCTAGGTGGCCTAGTTGTATCTTTTGTGCTTCTTCTGCTGACTGATCACGATTTGGTCCAGATTTAAGAAATACTAAGTAGTATGTTTTAAGATTGAATTCTGGTTCTTTATTTTGAGAGATTAAAGAATAAGTTATAATGGATAATACTAATGTTGTTATTATTATAAGTGTTGTCTTTTTCATATCTCTTTCAAAGGTTTTATTATTGTTTATTTTCTTCTTTACTATGTGTTTGCATTTCTTTGAAAATAGCAAAATCATGCGCAAGGTCAATTAGATTTAGAACACATCCGCGAGTTAATTGAAAATAAGTAGTGTCAAATCTTCCAGCCAAAGTATCACTCTCTAAATGTTTTGTAATAGAGATTATATTTGTTTTGAATTGTTCTAAATAATTTTCGAACTCCTTTTTGAAATTGGAGGCAGATTCTTCATTAGGGTTAATTTTATTTAACGATTTAGACAATTTGAAAAATGCAGTACCATTGAATACCGCATGTCCATATTCTTCTATCATAAGATTAGAAACAGCTAATTCCATAATCACTGAAAAATCATTCTTTTTCTGTAGTTTTTTTTCAGTAAAACTCTCTACAGTATCAACTACATTTTGTGTGTCCTTCGAAATTTCCATTAGTATTTCATAGTAGCAATTATTGATTTGAATATATTTTCTTGATCTACTTCAGTTGGGAACGACATACCTTTTATATCCGTTGGTATTAAAGTAAATTCGTAATAATTGTTTATATCTGTTTTGAATACAGCTGTTCGAGCAGTTAGGGCACCACCTGTATTAGAATATTTATAAACGCCATATTTAAGATTACCAGCTTCTATCAAACCATATTTTGATGTAAGTTGACAAGCTCCACCTGTCTTATTAGCTTTTATGCTATAACTATACTTTGCTATACCATATTCTTTATCAGTAGAAAAATTTTTATCTAGTTCTGTAGAAGAGGGAATTTTTTTAAATACTGCTGTAAGATTATAATCATTGTTTGTTGCAATAGCTATAGTGCCTTCTGAAGTTTTACCTTCTAAATCAACGAAAAACCAGCCGACCGGAATAGAAGCAATCATATCTCCGTCAGAAGAGCGGATATATTCATCTTGCATACTTACTATAGGTTTGGGGCTAAGTTTTATTAGCGGTTCTCTTGTCTCAGTCTCAAACTTTTTTACTATTACGCAAGAGTTGAGAGTGATTAGAGCTAGTGCTATGATTATTATTCTAATGTGAGTCATTATATGATTTTTCTCCAGCTTCTATTTTTGTTTTTAAGTAATTGTCTGTCGGTACTATTGGGCAAGAATATTTTGCATTGTAATAACAATATGGGTTATAAGCCAAATTGAAATCTAATATATATTTTGTTGCTTTAGACTTTTCTATGTCTAAATATCTACCTGCTTCATAGGTAGATACTCCATTTGTTTCATCATGAAAAGGAATAAAGAAACTATCTGGGTGTTCAATATTGACATAAGCAGTTAGTGAAAATTTTTCGTCATTTACTTTGAATTTCAAATCACCAAACCTAATCATCTTACGGACATCGCTTTGAGTAGTTAACATTTCTAAAGTATCTTTCTCAGAGAATTCTTCCAAATATGCTTCGACTTTGTATTCTACCTTCGGTTCAAAGTAATGAGGGATAACTTTATCTGTCATATCTACAACAGGTGAATCTTCAGAATTTCTGAAAAACTCTTTTACATCGTGTCTATATGCTTTTATTTCCTCAAAATACTTTTCATTAGGATTATTTTCATCGCATGAAGAAATGAAAAAACTTAAAGAAATTAATAGCAATATTACCAATCTAGATTTCAACTGTGATTCCATTTTTTAATTCCAAATCATATTCTCTGACCCCAAGAGGAGGCTCTTTGTCAAACCTGTAGCTCATATTGAATACAAAACTAACTGCTTTTGTAATTTTGAACTGCAACTTTGTATCATTAAGTATTCTATGGTCATTCAACCTGTTAATGTCAACTTGGAAGTAAGTAACAGAGTTGAATAAAAAAGTCTCCGATGGTCTCCAAGTTACCGTTAGATAATTCGTTGAACGAACTATTTCTGTAATCTGTTCAGGAATTATATTTATTTCTTCCATCTCATACATAATTCCTGTTCCAAAAAACATATCAAACTCTGCTGACGAATCAGCAATGAAATCAGTATTAGACAAAGTGAATCTTATTCCGGCACCACCCAAATTTCTATCAGAAAGTAATACAAATTCGTTATATTCTTTCTGAATAAATAATTCGGGTTCAAGTAATTCATTTAGCTTATATATGTAACGCCCGTGAAGAAAACCCTTATCACTAATTACAGCATTATTACCTTCTTTGTAAGCAATTTCACCTGCTATGAATGAACGATAATTTGACTGTATATAGTCTAATCTTAGTCTTGCTTCGCCACTTATAAACTCCGAATTACCCGAATTTAATCCAAATAACAAATCAATCCTTGACCTAAATCCATCATCTATTTTACTACTTCTTATGGCTTCTGTATTAACCTGAGAAGATGCACTTATGGCAAAGAAAAAAAATAATAGTACTAGACTACGGACGAAAAACATTCTATTCGAATTTGATTTAATAAACTAATACAAAAATAGCTAAATAATAACTGAATGTTATATGCTTTTATTGACAACCTTCACCTTTAGCTTCTCTTTTTCTTTCTGCAAAGACTTCCTTTTTCTTAGCTAAGGTTTGACCTAGGACTTTTAGTTCATAACCACCCTCAACTACCATTTTTACATAGCCAGATTTACAAAGTGGTCCCCATTTCAAACTAGAGCCAGTAGTGAATCCAGTGTGTATATATGCTAACTCTTGACCAGCAATGTTCAGTCCTACTCGTGGGAAAGCTACACCAAATTGAACATCAATAGGAAGACCTATGTTAGCTGCAGCATCAAATTCACCGTCTGTAATTTGATCTTTTCCGAATTTACCTTCTGTCTTTATGCTTGCACCGGTATATTCGAAATCGCCGTCCGCTGTTAGCGATAACTTGCTCGAAGCAGTAGCCGATGATGCGACATCAGGTATAGTCATCTGAGTCACGAACTGAATTCCGATATCTATAGAAACTGGTATAGGTAAAGGTATAGGGCCACTTGGAGTCGGTATAAACCTGATAGGAATACTAAGTGCTATACCTGGTAACTCTAAGCTATGATTACCTGATTTACTCCCAGCTGCAGATAAACTTAGATCCAAATCGGCTGTTATACCTTTGTTAAATGATTGGAATTTATCTAATTTTCCTTCTTTTATTTTAATAAGTGTTGATTGACTTGGTAGCTTTACTGTACCTTTTGCTGTGAAAGCGGCAGTTGCATCACCAGCAATTTTTTTAGCCATTACGAACGTAAATTCACATGAATTCACTTTGCCATCAACTAATTTTGGTTCTATTTCTATCTTGTGATCTATTCCACCATAACTAATAGTATGTTCTATTTTTTCATTGAATTCAGTGGGCATAGTCATTACTGTTACACCATCAAATTTTAAGGAAGTAGCATTGTTCCACTCTGGTGTAACTTCCCATGCTATCTCACCATTTTGTATCGCATCAGTTAGTGCTGCATCTTCTGTCTCTATAACTAGATTGCCACCACTTTTGGAAACTGATTTTACTTTACGAAGTAGTTTTCCTTCTACTAATATAACTTCCCCTATTTCAGGGTCTTCGTTAAACCTACTACCATCGAATGTATAAGTGTTCGTAGCAGAATCAAGATTGATAATCAAATCATTATTGTCGTCGTTTAATATGATTGTTTGTTCATTATACTCTACTTCATAAGTGGGCGTAATAGTTGTATCCTCTACTGGGTTAGATGTACTATCATCACCGCAACTAATAGTAATAAGTATAAATATACTCAAAAGTAAAAATTTCTTAATTGTACTAAGCATCAAAATCCCCGCTAAAATTAAAATAGTAAATCAATATAATGCTAATATATAAAAAAAGACGCAATCTCTTGCGTCTTCTACATATTTACTCTATTCTCTATTAGTAGTCTAAACTTTATCGAAAGCGTTTTTCATATCTTCGATTAAGTCTTCTACTTCTTCTATACCTACTGATACTCTGATAAGATTATCAGAAAGGCCAATCTTTTCTCTTTCTACTTTTGGGATAGAAGCGTGAGTCATAATTGCAGGGCTTTCTATTAAGCTCTCTACACCACCTAAACTCTCTGCTAATACGAATAAGTCAACATTTTCTAAGAAAGTTCTAGCACCATCTAGTCCACCTTTTATAAAGAATGTAATCATACCTCCGTATCCTGACATTTGCTTTTTCGCTAATTGGTGATGAGGATGAGATTCCAGACCTGGATAAACTACTTTTTCAACTTTAGGATGCTGTTCTAAGAAACGAGCAATTTCGAATGCATTTTTTTCGTGTTGTTTCATTCTTATTCCCAATGTTTTTACTCCACGTAAAACTAACCAGCTATCGAAAGGTGATTGAGACGGGCCAATTGAGTTTTGTAGTTTGTGAAGTTTTTGAGAAAGATCATCATCGTTGAGCATTATAGCTCCAGCTACTACATCGCTATGACCATTGATATATTTAGACATAGAATGATAAGAAATATCAGCACCCAAATCTAATGGGTTTTGGAAATAAGGGCTCATAAAAGTATTATCAACCGCTGTTAAAGCTCCTACTTCTTTCGCCTTGTCAGAGATAGTTTTGATATCACTTAATTTTAATAATGGATTTGTTGGAGACTCAATCCAAATTAACGATGGTTTTAGTTCATCAATCTTATTTAAAGTTTCTTCTGTTTTGCTTGTATCCGTAAATACAAAATTGTAGTCATCATTGTAAACAGTTGTAAAAAGACGGTAAGTTCCGCCATAAACATCGTCGCCACAAAGTATCGTTGATCCCTTCGGCATAGCCATTATTACTAACATTTCTGCAGACATACCACTAGCTGTAACTAAGCAGTGTTTTGCATTTTCCAATGCAGCTAAGCATTCTTCCAATCTCGTTCTAGTAGGATTGTGAGTACGAGTGTATTCGTAGCCACGGTGTACACCAGGTGAAGATTGAGCATAAGTTGATGTTTGGAATATTGGGGGAGATACTGCACCTGTTGCTGGGTCTGGGTAATTACCTACGTGCAAAGAGCGAGTGTTAAATCCTTTTTTTAAATATTTTTCGTTTAGCATTTAATTAGTTGGGTTTTGGTTATAAAATCAATTCTCTTTCTAACGAATGAGTTGGTATTCTCTTTTATTTATTAGTCATTGTCCATTTCTGAATGTTCTTTGTCAGAATTCGCATTGTCTTTTGGAGCTATTATTTTACCATTAGGATAAAATTTGGCTTCTTCTATGTCTCCTCCCTTACGGAGTTTAACCTCATAATAAGCACCTTCGCGAGAGTCATATTTCTCTACTTCCATAATAGCATAAGCTGTGTACTCTCCATCTAGAGTGTTTTGTATCATTTCGGGTAATTCCGATTCAGAAATCTCATGTTCGGTATTCAACCAATCGCCGTCTAAATCATATTCTGCCTCATATTCGATTCCATCTAGCTCAAATTCTACCTCCCAGCCATCTTCTTCTTGTTTCCATTCTACATCTTTAGCATTCGGGTATTTTTCAGAAAATGCTGATTTTATATTATCTAAAACAGTCGTAGTAACTTCTGGTTCATGAACCTCTTCGGTCTTCTGTTCTGAACATGATATTGTAATTAATAGCATCGAAAGTACAAGGAGTAGTTTGAATGATTTCATTATTATTTCCAATTAATTGAGTTAGACATAAGTACAAATATAATATATGTTTTAGGTAAATAATAAGGGAATTATTCAATTAGAGAAATGAATTTGTGATTAGCTAAAACTAATAGTTGAATTTTTTAATATCAAGAAATAGAAAAAAATTTAAAAATGATCGCACTCAGAGGGAGTTCTGCATCC
>JAUHXN010000113.1 GCA_030426865.1 bacterium
CTGGGCTTAAAGAGGGGAATCTAAATTTTTTTTACACAAACTGCCCAGCAGCCCAACCAGAAGCCCAAGCCCAAGCGAAGTTATAGCCACCAAGCCAACCATTCACATCTACTGCTTCACCGATTATGTATAGACCTTTGTGTTTTCTAGTTTCCATAGTCTTTGATGAGAGTTCATCTGGGTGGACTCCGCCAAGTGTAATCTCTGCTTTGCTGTATCCTTCGTCTCCAGTAATAGCTATAGTCCACTTATCTAGCAATCCCAATAGTCGTTCGAACTGAGGGTCATCTAACTGTTTTGGTGAGCAATCGAAACCGTGATAAGTCGCCCATTCGGTAGCGAATCTGGAAGATAAGTGCTCTGAAAGTAGATTCTTTACTAGTACACCAGACCGTCTTTCTTTAGTGAAAAAAGCAGGTAGATCTAAATCTGGTTCTAACCGAATATGGAATTCTTTACTGCCATTCAGGTAATTCGATATTTGCAATATCGCAGGGCCACTCATCCCTTTATGAGTAAATAGTACCGCTTCTTTGAAACTTATATTGTCTGTATATACTTCTGCGTAGAATGAAATCCCACGTAATGATTTATAGTCTAGATTTTTATTAAAGTCGAGCACTAATGGTACTAATCCAGGTCGAGGAGGATTTAATTTTAAGCCGAATTGTTTTGCAACTCTGTAAGAAAAATCCGTCGCACCACGGCTAGGAAATGACAATCCCCCAGTTGCAATTACTAACGACTCACAACTATAATCACCCTGATTAGTTAGTACGAAATACCTGCCATCATCTGCTTTTTTTATCTCTCCGACCTTAGTGCTAGTTTGTATTTCTAAACCATATTTATCTGCTTCTGATTGGAGTAAAGCTACTATTTCACGAGATGAATTCTTGCAGAATAATTGCCCCAAAGTCTTTTCATAATAATCAATCTTATATTGCTCCACCAGATCTATGAAATCGTTAGGAGTGTATCGTGATAAGGCAGATTTATGGAAATGAGGATTAGAAGAAGTGTAATTAGAAGGACCAGCATTTATATTAGTGAAGTTGCACCTCCCACCTCCGGAGATAAGTATTTTCGTACCAATCATTCGGTTGTGTTCCAATACTATCGTATTTCTACCAGCTTTGGCAGACTCTATTCCGCATTGCAGGCCTGCGGCTCCGGCCCCTATTACCACTACATCTTTTCTTATCATAATTAATGATTACTAGATAATAAAAAAGCCGACTTCACAGCCGGCTTATATCAATTCTTATTCTTAACTTATTTGTTGTTGAATATAGGAGATTCTTTCACAGATCCATAGCCAGAAATAGATATTTCAGGTTCATCAACAGAATTAGTTTTTATTTTCACCCAGCAGTTCATATAACCTGGTGCAGTTGGAGTAACCTTAGCAACTAGATCAAATGATTCACCTGGTTTTAATGATTTATTACCGCTAATATTTAACCTCAAATCAGCAGGACTTTTAGTTATATTACTAAGAGTCAAAGTTTTCTTGCCAGTATTTTTGATTGTAATTTTAGAAGATTCTTCTTTCCCAACTTCCATCTGGTTGAATGCAAAATATGCTGGATTTAATGTAATTTCTTTTTGTACATCAGCAGAAAGTCTAAAAATAGTAGTGCTACTATTCGGGTCATTTGATGAAATTCTTATAGTTTTAGAGTTAACACCAGCTCTACTACCCACATTGAATGATACATCAATAGTAGCTACTTCACCAGGAGCTAATTTATCTTTATCAAGTGGAGCTGTAGTACAACCACAAGATGGTTTTACATTAGTAATAATAAGTTGCTCATTTCCCACATTCTTAAGCTTAACTTTAGTCTTTAGTGGGCTATCTTTTGGGCCTACTTTACCCCAATCATAGCTGTTACCACCAACTATTTCTAATTTTGGTTGTGCGTAAGCTACAGATGCAATCATTAAGACGGAAAGCACACTTAGAATAAATTTTTTCATCATTTACCTCTTTTTGTTCAGTTATATTTACTAAATTAATAAAATAATTCTATCTCATAACGTATTTTTTTTAAAATTAGTCTGTATTTAATCGTTATTGATAGAGTATTACTTACAAATCGAATTGAATTATTATCAAATCAATTATTCTATTTATATTAACTGTTTTTTTGTCTCAAAGTTACATTTTGGAGGCAGAACCTACAATTAGACCAGAAAAGTCTCTGACTGATACTGTTGATCTAGGTATCACTTATAAATCTGGAACCGAGCTGAGACCATTATTAGCTAATTTTATTATAAATAATGACTCGGATAAACGACTACGAATAACCAACCAAGATTTAACATCTGCTATTTTTGCTATAGATGGCACTGGTGATCAAACTTTCAGACAGTTTATCGATGATAATAATTCCTTCCCTATTGTAACTGACCCTAACAATAGGGTGAAAAACGTATTTGTACAGTACTTATTCCCTAATGTAATCAATGAAATTGAGAATGTAAACAAGTGTATCTATGTTTGTGGTCTGCTTGACGACGACAACAAGATGGTCGTCCAAGATACTTTTACTATTATTGCCCGAAAAACAGATAAATTTGTAGGTGCTTACGAAGAGAGTATTAATTTCGACTCAGTTTATATAGGTAGTCAGTTCGAAATATCTAAAAAGTGGTTTGTGAGGAATGTATGGACAACCCCTCAGCGTATATTTGATGACGAATACAAATTGATAAGCTCAGTAATTACTGGTACTGAGATCACACCTCAAAGATTAGGTAATGATATTATATTAGCTCCCGACAGAGAAGCCGTTGAGTGGAATTTCAACTATAGACCTTTGGATACAAAACTAGATGAAGCTACTTATAAGTTATATTTTTATCCACTCGAATCTGAAGGGAACACTGATGTAATTGATTCAGTTCAAACTAGAATATCAGGCGTAGGAGTTAATCAAAAGATAAATGTTATAAGCGTATTATCTGGTCATAACTTGACTTTTTCCAATAATAAATACTCTATCAATTTAGGAAACCTAAGACCTGGTGATAAAGAAGTAGTATCATTTGTAGTTCAGAACGATGGTAATTTCCCAATTGGTCATAAAAAAGAGAGTTTTACTAATAGTAGAAATGATATTATCGCTTTACTCGATGGAATTGAAAACAATAAGCACTTATACGAAACTCAAGCAGACACAATTGATATTGAATTTGTAGCTGGTAGTGGCGGAGATATCAACTTCAAATATATTTTTGAAAGTGACCTAATGGAACGCCGTATAGCAGGTGCACAAAAAGTAAATTCTATATTTGAAGTAAATTTCAGTGGTTCAGTACGTCAGCCAATAATATTACTAAACAAGGATTCTATTGATTATGGCTCTGTTACTATATCAACCGATTTGAATTGTAATAGTTTCGTTTCGCAAACGCTACAAATAAAAAACATTGGTAATGAGACACTCAGCATATTTAATATTATACCTCAGGATTTAGTTAATTATTCTGTACAATATTTAAAAAGTGAATTGGCCCCACTAGATACGTCAATTGTTACTATTTCTTATGAACCGAGTTTGCCTGGTAATCATACAAATAATCTACTTGTAATAACAAATGCTAAAACACCTTTTGATACTAGTTATGTGAAATTAGTAGGAAGTGGTGTACCGAAAGCCGACATTGTTTTGAGAATAGACTCAGTTAATTCTATACCTGGGACTGAAGTGCTTATGCCTATTATCGTAGAAAAAGAGAAGATAATTAACGCAAATAGTTATACAGATATACTTCGTTACAACAGGACTTTGCTTCAATTCATAGAGCCTATTCACATGAATACAGCTAGTTCTGCCGCTTCTATAGATACTAGATTTAGTCTTAACCAAGATGGAAATCTAGAAGTAAATCTAAAAAGACAATCGGAAGAGAATTTTTTAGAGTCCGATACACTTGTTATTCTTAAATTTGCGACATTCTTAGGGAATGCCAAATACACCAATATTGATTTCACGGATTCTAAATTCAGCAATAGGAATTGTGATAAACTATTTGATATAAAGCCACACAGAGGTATATATGAAATTGATTCTGTTTGTGGTTTAGATTTCAAACTGTATGATGGACAAGGTGTTGATATAGCTTATGTTTCGCCGAACCCTATTTACTCTAGTTCTACTATTAGTGTGTACACTCCAGTGGATATGACAGTAGATCTACAAGTAATAAATACTTTAGGTGAAATAGAATTAAGAAATATAAATACTCTTCTTAGTCAGGGTACTAATGAGATAGAATTAGATTTTTCAGGCTTAGCAAATGGAGTATATAATATATTATTAGTTAAAGATAGAGTAATAACTAACAAGTCAATAATCATTAACAGATGAAAAGATTAATTCTCATATCTATATTTTTATTTCCATCATTCTTGTTATCTCAAGGATTCGATTGGCAAGTTAGTTCTCGTCATCCTTATGAGATTACTGATAAATACATTGGTGCAGTTGGTAGTTTGTCTTATGGTTATCATACCGGCAATTTCCCTTTCTTAGAGAGTGATATAGTATGTTGTAATTACGAAGAAGGTGATGGCTTAGGAGTACAATTTGGACTAGCTGGCGAATTTTGGTACGAACACGATTTAGCTTTTTCAGCTTCTGTACTTTATACTAGAGTCAATTCTAATTTTATAACAGAGACATCTGTGGTAAAAAAAACTGATCCAGACTTACCAGGATTCAACTGGACTACTGCTTATGAGAGTGATATCTCACTTGGATTTATTTCGCTTGATATGGCAGTTAAAAAAAGAATCTATGATAAACTCAATTTAAAAGCAGGGATAGATTTGAATTTTAATATCAGTACAAGTGAATCGCATAAAAATCTAGTAGTCTCACCCAAAAACATACCTTTCTCAGATGGTACTTTCGAGAAAGAATTAGCTAATGGTAGAATTGGCGAAGTTTCGAAATTTATACTAGGAGTTAGTATTGGTGCTAGCTATGACATTGATTTTGGGATAGAGCGATATGGTGAGATTAGTTTTTTAACTAATTACACAACTAATAGTTACGTTACAAACAATAATTGGCAAAACCTTCAAACTAAAATCGTTTTAAAAGCTTATTTAGGTATTAGATAACCGCACTTTCAAGTATATTCAGACTTCCGTTTTCACTATCCAACTCAGCTTTAATCCCTATAGGTATTGTGAATTGAGTAGATGTATGCCCAATCAACAAACCATAGAATACAGGATAATCCATACTTGCAAAAATATAATTATACACTTCTAACTCACTTCTGTCCCAACTCGACTGTGAGTTTCCTGCAGAACAATCATCACATTTACCTATTACTACTCCCTTAAGTTTGTCTAGCATACCTGCCATACGCATCTGAGTTAACATTCGTTCTAGCTTATAAGGAGCTTCACCTACATCTTCAATAAATAGTATTTTACCATCTGTATCTATTTGATAAGGAGTCCCAATAAGAGATGTAATCAAAGAAAGATTACCACCTATTAACTCGCCTGTTGCTTTACCTTCGTTAATAGATATTGTTGGATGATTTTCTCTGATCTTTTCAGAACTTGGGTTCTTGATTTCACCATAAGCTGAATTTTCGAACAATATTTTTTTAAATGAGTCGAAAGTTATCTCATCAAAGTTGGACAATAGTACAGGCGAATGAAACGTAACTAAACCCGTTTTTTTATTTATTCCAGTCAACAGTGCAGTTATATCACTATACCCACAAATAATCTTAGGGTTTCGTTTTATCAAATCATAGTCTAATTTGTCTAATAGCTCAGCAGAGCCAAACCCACCACGAATACAAAAAATACCTTTTATAGACTTATCTGCGAATGCCTTATGGAGTTCATCTATTCTTTCTTCGGCAGACCTAGTTTTGTAACCAGAAGCTGTTTTCACTATGCTCTTTGGTAATATAGTACTTAACCCAAGATTATCGCATATTTCCTGAGCACGGTAAACATCCATTAAATCAGTTACATTAGAAGCTGGTGAAACTAGGGCAACTTTATCTCCTTTTTTTAGGCTTTTTGGTTTAATATTTGAAAGTATATTCGTCTGAGATATAAGATTTGAACTCCCTTTCAGTAAAAGTACTGATGAAAGTGCCGTTATTTTTAATAAATTTCGTCTGTGCATATTTTATTTTCAGAATATTATAATAATTGTGTAATTTAAAGAAAAAAGTAATATAAAAAATTGATAGACACCGAAAACATATTTATGTTCCAGCCAGAATACGAAGAGGATAGTCCTTTTGGTATTGACCCTAAGTTTGACTTAAGTTATTTATTACAAAAGGCAGAGGAATATCTACAAGATTACGATGAGGATTTAATAACAAAAGCGTTTTGGTATTGTTATGATAATCATAAAGGAATGGTACGCAAATCAGGCAAACCTTTCTATACTCATCCGCTTAATGTATCAATAGTATTGCTAGAAGAGTTCCCGATTTATGATTCTCAAACGGTAGCTGCTTGTTTGCTACATGATACTATGGAAGACGTTGATAGTGTAACTTGGGAAAGTATAAACGAGACTTTCAATAGTGAAGTAGCCCGTATGGTTGATGGTGTAACTAAAATAAGCCATAAAGAAGTTAGCCAAACTGAGAATAAAGCTGCATCGTATAGGAAGCTATTTCTGGCATTGGTAAGAGATATAAGAGTGGTCCTAATAAAATTAGCTGATAGGTTACACAATGTAAGAACATTACACTATCTTTCGCCAAACAAACAAAAATATATAGCCGAAGAAACGCTTAACTTTTATACTATGTTAGCTCATAGATTAGGCTTACTTAAAATTAAAATCGAGTTAGAAAATTTATCCTTCTATTACCTTGACAGAGAGGCCTACGAGGACTTAAAAGAAAGGCTGAGTGAAAAAAGAAAAGAATTTTTAGGATATATAACTTCTTTCCTTGGCACTATAGAAACTAGTCTAAACGAACACGAAATTGACCACACTCTAACTATATATCATAAGCACGAATATGAGATATTCAATATGATACAAGAGGGAAAATCACTTTCAGATATAGATAATTTCTATTCAATTAACCTGATTATAAATACAAATGAAAAATCGGATTGCTACAGAGCTCATGGTATAATAGCCAATACGTTCGACTCAATCAAATTCTTAGATTATATATCAAAGCCAAAATTTGATTGGTACAAATCACTCCATACTGAAATAATTGGTCCAGATGGTAAAAAAATAGAACTTTCCATCAGAACACAAGAGATGGAGACTATTGCTGAAGATGGGTTTGCTTCAAAGTTTTCACTTAAAAACAAAAGAAAAGCCCTCAATATAACGCGTGAAGATACCGAAGAGTGGGGCGAGTGGATGCAAGAGATGATTGAAGAATATCCGGACAATGCAATCCAAATAATTTGGAATTCGATAAAAGTTAATCTATTCGATGTAGATGTAGTTGTATATAATAAAAAAGGTGACCCTGTTTCTTTACCAGATGGATCATCTGTTTTAGACTTTGCCTTTGCTAAGTCCTATGAAGACGGTATGCACTGTATTTCAGCCAAAATAAATGGCGTTATCAAAGAGCTAAACTATGAACTACAATATGGGGATCAAGTAGAAATAATTACTTCTGACAGTGTAACCCCAGAACCAAAATGGCAACAATATGTTGTTACTTTCAAGGCGGTTATATCTCTATTCCATTATTTCAAAGAAAATCCATTTGTTGAAATTGCCGATAGAAAAGACATCCATTCATTTATTAAAATGAAAATAGTTGGTGAAGATAGAGAAGGTATGCTCAAACAAATAACAGAAGCAATCGGTAAAAACAGTATGCACGAACTACATATAAGTGCTCAAGAAGAAGACTTTGAAGGAGTATTTACACTTAAGGTAAAAGAGGATGACGACGTTAACAATATATTCCTAAAAATACTGAACATACAGGGAATCAAGAGTGTAAACTTACTCGATGATTAAGAAATACAAAACAAAAATAATTCTAATTACTCCTTTACGAATCTAGCTATATTTTTTCCTTGCTCATCTACTACAAAGTAAATGCCTTTGTTTAGATTTGCTACGTTCAGCTTGCCGTCCGCGACTATGCTGTAGTCTTTTACCTTAGCACCTGTAATATTAATTATACTTAGTTGCAATGGCTTGTCTATCTGTAACTGTATATAATCTTTCGCAGGGTTAGGATGCACATTTAGTACTTCGTTTTTATCAGAAATTTCATTTACTGAACTAGTAACTAAGCAAGTATCACTTGATTGGAAATTATTATCTGCCCATTCATTGAAATCAGCCATTAGATTGTCATAAGTATTATGTTGGAATTCATACGGCCAAGGCTCAATATACCTTATGCCTAGGCTTTTAGCTTGAGCAAAAACATTGCTATAATCATCATCTTCAAATCTTTCTATTTGATCAGATCTACCAATTATTTGAGCGTATTTATCCCCTTCATACTCTGATATAAAATCAATTAAATCACTCTGATAAGTTGTTTTACCTGATATCCACCACATCCCTAAACCGAGTCGGCTACATAGATTTGGGTCATTCGTCAAATCTGTAATTATTGAAACTGGTATAGTTATATTCCTGTCAATT
>JAUHXN010000416.1 GCA_030426865.1 bacterium
AATAAAGAGATAATATTATTGAAAGAAGCTCTCATCGGATCAGTATAGTATGCTAATACAGCTGATGCAATACCAATCAGTAGCAGAGGTAAACCGAATTTTAGAAACCCTTTAGGTAAATCTTTTTTAGTATATTCTATTTTTGTTTCGTGGTTGCTCATTGCATATCCTCCTCTTTTGCGTCTAACGCTCTTTGCAATGTTCTAACATAATTGACTATAGCCCATCTTTCTTTTTTAGTTACAGTCTTTTTATATCCAGGCATTACATTTTGTCCTTCAGTGATAACATGATATAATCTACCATCAGTCCATGACAATAACTTATCAGAATGTAGAGTTGGTCCATTAGGGAATTGACCCTTTAATCTAGAATCACCTTTAGCTAAATCACCATGGCAAGGACTACAATAAGTCAAATATTTTCTTTTACCTAATGCAATATTTTCTTCATCTGCAACATAAGGATTAACTAAATTCTCAGAAGCGCCATCTGGATCTTCACTATATAAGTAAGGCATAAACCCTCTTGCAACACTTCCTTTTACAGGTTCCCTTGAACTTATTCCATTTTCAAAGAAATCAGAATGATCTTGGGCAGTAACTTTATGTTGAACTAACATCCAATCGAAAGGTGCAATATATAATAACTTATTCATATGCATATAAACACTTATAGATGTAAAACCTGCAATTAGGAACATTCCTATAACAAATTTTGAATCAAGTATTTTATTCTTTGTATTTACTTCTTCTTCATCAAAATAAATTTCATCTATTTGATATGCTCCTAATGAAGCCAAGAAAGATTTTACAGACTCAATATCAAATTTAGGATCCACTGCTTCAATATTAACCCCAAATTTATCAGATGAAACTGCTTTCATATAACCACTATCGTGTAGCGGATGCGAGTTATTAGGGAATTTGAAATAGAAGATTAACATTACAGCTACAGTAAGTACAGCTCCAGTTAATACTGTAATCTCAAACATAATAGGAACAAATGCAGGTAAAGGGAATAATGGTTTACCACCAATCACTTGAGGATAATCTACATTATAAACCCAATACATAAAGTACAACATTAATGACATACATGTTAACCCTATTGAAATCGTATAGTATCCCATTTTAGAAGACTTCAATTTCATTGCACCATCCATACCATGGACAGGATAAGGTGTATTTACATCATATTTTTCGTAACCAGCATCTGCTACTTTAGCAGCTGCATGCATAATATCGTCCGGCGTTTTAAATAACGCTGCTACTGAATATAGTTTACTCATGGTCTTCATCTCCATGATGAGAAGGTTGTGCTCCTTCAGATACTGCTTTAATTTCAGCAATAGCTATAGAAGGTAAGAACCTTGTAAATAATAAAGTCAAAGTAAAGAACAATCCAAAACTTCCTAATAATATTGCAAAGTCAGTTATTGTAGGTCTATAGTATGCCCAACTAGAAGGTAAGAAGTCTCTTGAAAGAGAAGTAACAACAATTACAAATCTTTCGAACCACATACCAATGTTTACAAATATTGCTATTATAAACATAGGAACTATACTTGTTCTAATTTTCTTAATCCAGAATAGTTGCGGTATAAACACATTACAACTAAACATTGTCCAATAAGCCCAAGAATAAGGTCCAAAGGCTCTATTTACGAAAGTGAAATATTCCGGCTGGCTACCTGAGTACCATGCAATAAAGAACTCCATAGAGTATGCATAACCTACCATAGTACCTGTTAATAGAATAATCTTATTCATAGTCTCTAGCGTTTTCAATG
>JAUHXN010000114.1 GCA_030426865.1 bacterium
AGATATATTCAATAATATACCAACGGGAAAGTATAAATTTGAATGTCTCAAGGGACATTATTTATTAGATACTGCTTCAAATGGAGAACCTCTAATAATAAATGTTTATTCTTCTTATACCTTCGAAACTGATATTAAAGATTAATTTACCTACAACATTGCCGATATGATATTCGTTATTAGCACTATATGGATATTACAAGATTTATTATTTTCTTTTCAATTCTTTCGATAATTTTTATCGTACTTGAAGTTTATACGCTTTTCAATTGGCGTAAGTTTGTACATAAACACTCCTTAAACAGATTATATTCTACTATACCAAAGTATGTTTCTATTATATTATTAGCAGCATCTACAATCTCAATGTTTAGTAGTTTGTTCGTGGGTGTAAATGAAAAACTTCGTTATATAACTATGTTTTTTATAGCTTTATGGATTTTACCCAAAATTGCTATAGTTCCAATTCTTTTAATCAAAGACATTAGTCGATTATTTTTAGCATTAGTCCGTAAGTTCTCTTCAAAGAAAAGTGATAATATCGATAAAGGGAGAAGAAAGTTAGTAGAATCATCAGCTTGGACAGTAGCTTCACTTCCATTTATTATGGTATCAAAAGGATTGTTTTCAACTACTCATGATTTTACGGTTCGGAATGCTGATATCCAATTACCTAGTTTGCCTAAGGCATTGGATGGATTACGAATAGTTCAGCTTTCTGATTTACATTTGGGTTCTTTTTATGACTATAGTTCTTTTCAGGAAGTAAGAAGAATTACGAATAGTTTAAATCCAGATATAATAGTTATAACAGGGGATTTCGTTAATAATAAACCTTCAGAGTTAAAGGGAAATTATAAAGATTTAGCTAGTTTAAAAGCTGATATAGGTATTTTCTCTTGTCTAGGAAATCACGATCATTATATGAATGATTATGATCATAATACACTTGTAAAGACAATTAATAATTCTGGCGCAAATCTTCTAATTAATAGAAACGAAAGACTTATTATTAATAATATGCCATTGAATCTTGTTGGTATAGACAATTTAGGGATGCGACAGAATTTTGGTGATCTAAGAAAGGCATTTGAGAATGTTGATCCTAATGAAATATCTATTTTACTTTGCCACGATCCAACTAATTGGGATAAAAACATTAGAAACAAATACCCAGCTGATTTGACATTATCAGGCCATACTCATGGGGGACAAGTAGCTTGGGAATTCAATGGATTCGAATTCAAACCTGCAAAATTCGTTTACAAACAATCTGAAGGTTTATATAAGAATGGCGAAAACCAGCTTTACGTCAATCGAGGTATTGGTACTGTTGGACCACCACTTAGGATTGGAGTAAAGCCTGAAATCACCAATATTGTTTTAAAGTCTTAATTTATAATTACTTTAATCGACTTTTTATTTACACCAATGTTTATATTTATAAAATACATACCTGATGCGAGGCTCCCTTTATAAAATGTCAATTTATGTATTTTGCTGAAAGTAGAATAATTATTAGTAAGCGACTTCACTAATTTTCCATTTAGATCCGTTAGATAAACATTTATACTTTCAGGTTCTATTAAATTTAATTCAATTGTAGCTATATCAGAAACAGGATTAGGTGTAATTTTAACTGTACCTATATCTTCAAAATTTGACACATGAGAAATTGATTTTGTAGTATTAAAACTCCATACATCTGACCAGTTACTTAAAGCAATATCACTTTGAGAATTAACTCTCCAATAGTATAATTTATTTTCTTCTAAACCCAAAAGAGTTAAACTATTATTTTCTATGGTTTTACTAGACTTGAGTATTTTGTTTATAAACTGCTCGTCTGTCGATACTTCAACATTATATTTAGTTGCACCACTAATGCTTTCCCAATTTAAATTACTTTCTAAATTTATGTTAGTTGCTTGATTTAATGGCAGTTCCAGCTTTGGTGTTGGAAGTATAGTAGAGAAAGTCCATGTCTCTGACCACTCACTTTCTGTTCCACCAGTTCTTAACCCTTTCACCCGCCAAAAATATAATTTATTATATTCTAATTGAGAGAAATCAAAATTGTTGATATTCACATCTGATTTATCAACAATAGGGTTTATAAAATCATCCTTATCAGCAATCTGAATTCTATAACTAGTTACATTATTGAGAGATAACCATTGTAATGTAATATCAGCAATTTCTAAATTTCTTTCGTTATTTGAAGGAGAGTTTAGTTGTGGTCTATCTATTGTAGATGGTGTGTTAAAATTGAATATATTTGACCAATCACTAAAATACTGCCCTCTTTCAGATTTTACTCTCCAATAATACTTTTTATCATTTTGTAAGTTATTGTAATTAAAGGACTCATCGTTTACTAATTCATCATAAATAAGATTATTGAAATCCGAATTTAAACTTAATTGAATTCTACTTTGAGAGTTTATAGCAGTTGATTTCCATTTTAATATACCATTAATAGGGATTTCAGCACTTGATGAACTAGGTAAATTTAATATTGGTTTTTCTAATTTAGTTCTAAAATTATATATCTCAGACCAGTCACCTTCATCAGAATTGACATGAACTTTTGTTCTCCAATAATAAATTGTATCATATTCTAACATATTACTATTAAATAAATTCGTTGCAGATGTTGTGCTTATCATTTGAGGGCTAGTAAATGCTTCATCTAATGATATTTCTATAGTATATTCATCTGCATAGTTTTTACTACTCCATGTAAATGCAATATTAGTATCCATATTTATAGAATTATTTGCAGGACTGATTAGATTAGACGTACCTATTTTCGTTGTGAATTTAGATGTTTCTGACCATTCACTTTGATACTGACCTCTAACTGCTTTTGTTCTCCAATAATAAAGCTTATAATCATCTAAATTTGTAAAAAGATATTGATTATCTTCAATAATTTCATCAATTAAAGTAGAGTTAAAACTAGAAGAAAGAGATACTTGAATATTATAATTTGAAGTCGGAGCAGAATCAAACCATTTTAAAGTATCATTGAAATCTATGTTGTTTGAATTATTTAATGGCAATTGTAATGTCGGTTCTTTTAATTTTGTTCTAAAATTCCATATTTCACTCCAATCACCGAATTGTGTTCCTGCTTTTATTCTTACCTTCCAATAATATGTAGTATCAAAAATTAAATTACTTAATTCCCTTGTATTTTGAGACGGTGTAGAAACAACCAAATTAGGAGTATCAAATGAATTTTTGAGATCTATTTGAATTTCATAATTATCAGCATAAGTAATGTTATTCCAGTTAAAAGTTTCAATAGTATCAGTATTAAAAGCATTATTAGTAGGGGTTAAAAGTGAAGCAGTTTCAATCTGTGTTGTAAATGAAAATACTTGAGACCAATCTCCCTGTTTTGAATTGTTTTCAGCCGCAGCTCTCCAATAGTATTTAGTGTATGGTTGTAAATTACTTGCAGTTTCTTGAGTTAAAGATACAGATTTATCCATTATCAAAGCACTGAAATCAGCTTTATCAGATAACTGAATTTTGTATTTATCCGCGCCTATAACATCTGACCAATCGAGAACTTGTGTGATTTCTAGCTCATTACTCAAATCTGATGGCGATAATAGAATAGGTTTATCAACCTTAGTTTGAAACTTTCGTACAAATGACCAGTCTCCATAACTACCACTAGGGTCTTTTGCTCGTACTTTCCACCAATAATTTGTGTAATAAGATAGAGCATTATAATTGAATTGCTCTGTGTTTTGATTTTGATTAATCAGAATAGTGTTAAAATTTTCATCGGTCGCTATTTGAACTTGATATTCAGTATTTCCTATCAATTCTGACCAATTTAGGTTTCCAGCTGTATCCAAACCAATGTTATTATTAGTTGGACTAACCAGTGTTACTCTACCAACAATAGTAGTAAATTTATGTGCTGCTGTCCAATTACTTTGTGAGTAAGTATTCTTCGCTTTTACTCTTATATAATAATCTGTGAAATTACTAAGTCCATTAATTGACAGCTTTGAAATTGATACGGTATCAATAACTGTAAATGTCGTAAAACTATTATCTTCTGAAATTTGAATTTCATATTCATCAGCACCAGTAACATCGGTCCAATCAATTAAAAGATTATTAGTAGTATTACCAAATGAATTTACTGAAGGTGTAATAATTGTAGCTTCTGATAGGGCAGAGGGGATATCTGCTTTCCAAATACCTCTCCCATAAGTCGCAGCATAAATCTGATTGTTAGTATAATTTATTTCTAATTCAGTAATTATGACATTTGGTAAATCAGTATTATAAGCTTTCCAATCAGACTGATTATCATCTATATAGTAAACTCCAATATCATTACCTAACCACAACTTATCATCCGAATCCTTCTGTTTGACAACTGTTAGAGCAGGAACATTAGGTAAGTTTTTTGTCAAATTGGTCCAAGTTGAACCACCATCAGTAGATTCGAATATTTTATTATTAGAAGAGTACCCGCTATTAGTTACCCATAGTTTGTCACTATCTTTATCATCAACAAATATATAACTTATACTAGAATTACCTGGTCGAGTCATTTCAGTCCAACTAGTACCATAGTTCGTAGTCCTATATAGCTTAGTGTTATATGCAGCATAGATATAATTAGAATCTGACTCTGACATAGCTAAAGCAACTAGCTTACTACTACCACCAAAATTTGAGATTTTAGTGAAATGATCTCCTTTATCTTTCGAAATCCATACATTAATCATACCTAGTAAAATAGTATTACTATTACTTGGATTCTGAATAAAAGGAGTACTCCAAGCTCCACTTTCTGTTATTTCATCATATTCATTATCATTATCCAAATCATTTAATCTTTTAAAATTATTACCACCATTTGTTGATTTGAAAAATGCTCCATAATATAGACTACCATACATAGTATTCTTATCTTCATTATCTATAAGACTTTCAAAACCATCCCCTCCAATTGCGTCTCTCCATGTACCATTAGATTTATGTACTTTAGTTCCATTATCCTGTGTCCCACCAATATAAACAGTCGAATCTATTTGTGAGATACCAAATCTATAGAATTGAGTTCCAAGTATTCCACTTCCAATCCAATCCCAATTGTCCCCAAAGTCGCTTGATTTATAGACTCCTCCATCATTTCCAACATACATAACATTAGTAGCATCATCGTACCAAAGATCATGTTGATCAGCATGAACTGTAGTTACATCATTGTGATTACCACTCCACATAGATGAAATTTCCCAATTCGAACCTGCATCTGTAGTTCTCCAAAGATTTACACCACCTATAATTACTCGCTCCCAATCATCTTGATCAGCTTCTATACATAAGTCATACCATACTTGACCTTTCGTATCATTTCCATCTTTTTTATACCCCATCATATTCGGACTATTATCAGCTATCTCGTTGAAACTATCCCCACTATTAGTCGATAGGTAAACACCTTTTAAATTATTACCACTTGAATTACCAACTAGGGCATATAGTGCATTGACATTATCTTTACTTACGGCTAATGCAATTCGTCTAATACCACTTGTAGGAAAACCACTAGTCAACTTAGTCCAATTTGCACCTGCATCAGTACTTTTCCATAATTCAGTTCCAGCAGCATAAAGTGTATTCGGTGTATTAGGTTTAAACTCCATATCTTTGAAATTCCCAGACTTAACTTGATTCCAAGTGTCACCTGCATCAGTTGATTTGTAAATACCATTTGATCCTGCTGTATAAAGAATATCTGGGTTAGAGGGATTGATTAATAATTTACTGATAGTCCTGTATTGTGTAATATTCCAACTTAATCCAGTAGTTTTCCAGTTACTACCTCCATCAGTTGATTTCAAAACACCTAGACTGTATGTATTAGTACCATCTCCATCACCAGAAGCAGCATATACTAGATTAGAATTAGAAGGATGGAATGCTATCGATGTAATTCCTAAAGCAGTTATAACATCTTCATTATCTGTGATTGTACTCCAATTTGTACCATTATTCGTACTTATCCAAATACCTCCTGCAGGAAGACCCGCCCATATATCTCCATTATGGGGATTCTTTCTAACACAATTAACTCGTGCTAGCCCTGAATATCCTCCTGACGAAGTGAAAGGGCCTAACACTTGCCACGAATCACTTGCTTGTACTTTACTGTTTTTTTGATCAACTGATTGAGCAAACTTCAATTTTTCTCTAAGTAACAAACCTGCATCAGGAAATGTACCATCAGGCATTAATCTATCTTTCCAAAATTGTTCAAATCTCTTATATTGTTTGAACCCACTTCCTTTTGCAGTGATATCCACTTTTGCAAAATGTGCTTCTGCAACCGCTTGTATTTCTGATAACTTAACATCATCTCTATCTATAAATGGATCTAACCATATTTGAGAATAAATAGTTGACGAACACAATATTATGATAAGGAAATATTTAAATAATTTCATTTTTAAGACCAATTTAATTTTTTATTCTTTTTTATTGTTATAATATATAACTTACATTCTATTTAGACAAATTAACAGAATAGTTAGTTACAATTATTTATAAACAATTAAAAGACTTAATAATTACAATGAAAACTCTGAACCTTAAAATTAAAAATGCAGTTCCAACTAACCAATTTCAAGATATTGTTTCACCTTATAGTGGTGAAGTAATAGCAAGTATGGAACTTGCTGATGATAAGGCAATTGAACAAGCACTTGTAAATAGTGTAGATTACTATAATAGTCTTATGAAAAATATGCCTGCTTATAAAAGAGCTGATATTCTCAATAATGTTGCAAAACAAATTCAAGAAAATCATGAAGATTTATCTTTGACTATAGCCAAAGAAGGTGGTAAGCCTCTAACTGACGCTAGAGCAGAGGTAACTAGAGCAATTAATACTATAGAAACTTGTGCAATGGTGGCATTGACAATCCATGGTGAAGAAATCCGAATGGATAGAACTGCCAAAGGAGAAAATCATACTGCTTTTACTATCAAACAATCTATTGGGCCTGTTTTAGCTATTTCTGCTTTCAATCATCCTGTAAATCTGATAGCTCACCAATTAGCTACAGCTTTCGCTGCTGGTAATACGGTTATACTAAAACCATCATCAAGCACACCTATATCAGCTTATAAAATTGTTGAGTTCTTCGAAAATGCTGGTTTAGATTCGGGTGTTATATCTTTTCTAGGAATATCTAATGAACAAGCTGATAAATTAGTCTCAGATAAACGCCTTAAGTTCATTACATTTATAGGGAGTAGTAGAGTGGGATGGGGGATAAGAAGAAAAGCTCACAATGGTGTTCGGATGGCTTTCGAACATGGTGGAACTGCAGTTTGTACTGTAGATAAATCAGCGAATCTAGATAAAGCAATCCCAAAAATTGCGAAACATGCTTTTTATCACGCAGGTCAAGTTTGTGTATCTACTCAGAACGTATTCGTTCATTCTGATATATATGATACTTTCCTTGATCGATTGATTGCCGAAACTAAGAAATTGAAAACTGGTGATCCCACAGACACTGCAACTGATGTTGGGCCACTTATTCGTAAAAGTGAAGTTGAAAGAGTAGAAAGTTGGGTCAATGAGGCAGTTTCAGAAGGTGCAAAAATTGTATACGGGTTTGAGAATATCGGAAACAAATGCTTGACTCCAACTATTATAACTAATGTCAATACGAATATGAAGATATTCAAAGACGAAGTATTCGGCCCAACAGTTAATATTATAAAATACAATGACCTACAAGAACCAATTGACGCTATTAACAAAAATGAATATTGCTTCCAAGATTCTATATTCGCACAAGATATAGATGTAGCAATGCACTATGCTAGAAACATATCAACTAAAGCTGTTATGATAAACGAAGGAACTGCTTTCAGAGTAGATTGGATGCCTTTCGGTGGTACAGCTGACTCAGGTCTTGGCTTTGGTGGTGTAAAACACTCTATAGAAGATATGATGGACGAAAAAATGATTATGATAAATAGTAGTTATGGTGGGTAGAGGTTACGTTATTACCCTCTTGAAGATTTAAGAGGGCTAGTGTGATTTGAAATAAGTATTAAAATGTAAGTTTAATTATAAGTAGAGTAGTATTGCCTTTGTTGTGCAAAGTCGAAGTGCATACGTCTCAAATTCTATTGTCACTCTGAGTGTAGCGAAGAGTCTATTGAATAACTTTCATTCATTTAAATATTATTATTTGTCGTTATAACAAGTTATACCAAATGGTATTTTCAGTTTAGACATATTTTCAATTTCATCAATACTTAATTCAAAATTATACATAGATTCAATTCAATTTGTTTACTTGAAAACTTTGAGAGAATTTCTGATAGAATAAATTGAACTATTTCTTCGATATTTCCATCTATTATTAATATACCTTCAGAAGATAAATTGCCCTTATATCGCCCAAAGTTAACTTCTTCTCCTTTTAATTGTTTTTTAAAAACTCTAATAGAATTGGGGATAGTTAAAACCTCAGGACTAAAAGTTTCACCACTAATTATTGCTTGTAGACTTATTTTATTTATCATCTAACCAAACTAATCTTCTTAGATATTAACTTTGTTTTA
>JAUHXN010000417.1 GCA_030426865.1 bacterium
ATTTGCTCTGTACCATTATTATAATACATCTTAAAAGTATAAGATCCTGGTAGTAATTCTACTGTTGATCCTGATGCGTTATTACCTGACCAACCATTTTGATAATACTTTACTGTACCACCTGATAAAGCAGTTCCATCACTATCTTTCAAAGACAATAGTGTTGAAACTGTTGTAAATATTACTTCGTCTGCAGCTCCGGAAATATCTTCACCACTAATTTGCTCTGTACCATTATTATAATACATCTTAAAAGTATAAGATCCTGGTAGTAATTCTACTGTTGATCCTGATGCGTTATTACCTGACCAACCATTTTGATAATACTTTACTGTACCACCTGATAAAGCAGTTCCATCACTATCTTTCAAAGACAATAGCGTTGATGCTGTTTGGTATTCAACTGGATTAGTGGCAATAGTCTCAGATAGTTGTTGTACCCCATTATTATAATACATCTTATAAATAACATTAGTACCTTCGACATTGGCAGTAAAAGTACCATCATTATTATTAGTGGCATTATGCCAACCAGTATTATCATAGTACTTTAGTGTAGCACCTGATGTTATAGGATCACCATTCCCATTATTAAAATTTACCGTTATTGGTGTTGTAGCGGCATAAGTAGATATAGTTCCTAAAAGCATAAAAGCAAATAGGAAATAGTGCATGAACTTCTTCATAGTTGCACTCCTCTATTTTTGAATAAAAATTATTATAACACACACATTTCGAATTTAGGCTTTAAAGGATGCAGCCGCAATAGCAAAAAAGTAGTATTTTATAAAGATACTGTATTCTTGGTACTAAGTAGTTAATTTGTGAGTTAATTGTAGCGAATATTAATTACAAATCAATAATTTTAAATTACTTACGAATTTAAAAATGAATAAAAGGTAATCGTTTAGAAAAGGATAGGAATCGACTATATAATGGTAGTTTTAATGGATTATAGAAAATTTATAATTGTATTTATTTGATAAAAACAGCAGTTTCATATTGAAATTTATTAATATTTAATCTGACTATTCATTTTAATTTAATTCATAAATAGTTTCGACTTATATAGATAGAAAAAGTCAATAAGCACTGAGGTTTTCAAGCGAACTAAAAACAGATTTAACTTAATATTTGAATCAAACTTAATGCCAAAAAAAAGAGCCGCCCTTTCGGGCGACTCATTGAACATCGACATATAATCTGATAGGATTATTTTATCATTATCGGAGTAGTAACTTTACTTCCTACACCTTCTAATTGAATTATATAAGCACCAGGTACTGGGTTATCTAATATGATGTTTTGATTGTTCACGTCATTTATTTCTGATTGATAAACTACTTTACCTGTCATATCATAAATTGATAATCTGAAGTAATTAGCTACATTTTCAATCATGAATTTACCGTCTGAAGGGTTCGGATATACACTTATTTTCTCAGCTGTGAAATCATAATCATTAACTGATTTGTAAATTGCATTTCCATTGCATGTAAATAAGTAATAAGGCATAGAACTTATATTTTGCTCTTTTTCTTTAGTCATGTTATTGTAAGTTGCTCTTACTTTAACACTCACTGGTAAAAGCTCTTCTCCAGAATTATTTAAAGTTGAATATGAACCCCAACCATATCTGTAATCCCATGAAGTTGCAACTAAAGGTTGATTATTATCATCTACCAAATCAGCTGTTACCAAAACTGTATTGAAATTATATTGTGAATTTGAACCTACGTTTTGTTGTTTTTCAACACAAGCGCCTTTATAGTAAGTTTTTACTTTTAC
>JAUHXN010000418.1 GCA_030426865.1 bacterium
TGCTTATCCAGACATATATAAAGTATTGGGTTTTGATATTTATAAGTCACTTATATGTGAATTTTCAACTTCTTCTTGGTTAAAGTCTTAATTTTAAACTTGATTTTTAAGTAATATATTTTCCTCTTATAATTAGACTATTTATTGCTCTTTTTAGAGAAGGTCATTTTATAGTATTTTTGGGTCTTAAAAGTCCAATTTCATTTTCTATGATTCTGTTAATTGTAATTGAGTTTCTAACTCAATTTTCTATTTTTTTAAAATTTTCAAATTTTCAGTCAATTTCTATATTTACTCCACATATTCAGAATTATCTTATTTTTTATCAATTTTAAGCTTATTTATAATCAAATCCGAAGAATCAATTAAATCTTACTCTAACCTCTAATTTTCATTTTTAAGCTATTCTATTTCAAATTTTAAAGTCTCTACTTTTTACCCTTAATCAATATCTTTATCTCTTAATTTCTCTATAGTATTCTTCTAATCATTACTTTATAGTCTTAAATTCTCTATAATTCACATCTATTCTTAATATTTCTACTCATTATTCTCTTTATCAATCTTCATTAATTCACAATCTCTTCAAATTTCCTTTAATTATTACTCTAATAATACTTTAGTTTGTTATAATTCTCCATTATTTCTCTCTAATAGATGAATTTTGTTCTATAAATCATCAATTCTATGAGTAAAGTCTTTTTCTTTTAATTAATTATTTTCATTTTACATTATTTATTTGAAAATTTTATGTGCCTTGAATTTCTACTCATGATCATCTTCATATGATTATACTTTAATTTTTAAATTATTATTCTCTTGTCTTAATTCTTCACATTAAATGACATATTTTTCTAATTTTATTTTTCAATAAAAAATTATACTTCTACACTAAACATGCTGTAGATGATATTCACAGCAAAGGATAAGGGGTCGAGTTGTGGATATTGCCGACCAAATAACTATTTTGTCTTTATGAGGAGTTTGAAATAGCTTTGTACCTATGGTGAAACTGATAGAATGCCCACGCGATGCCATGCAAGGTTTAGCGTCTTTTATACCAACTTCTGATAAGATTACGTACTTAAATGCCCTGTTATCAGTGGGTTTTGATACGCTCGATTTTGGCAGTTTCGTTTCGCCAAAGGCAATTCCTCAAATGCGTGATACGGCGGAAGTTATCCGTAAAATCGATCATTCCGGATCGTCTACGAAGTTACTGGCCATTGTCGCCAATAAACGAGGGGCGGTAGATGCGCTTGGATTTGATGCGATAGATTATATCGGATTTCCATTTTCCATATCAGAGACATTCCAACAACGTAACACCAATAAATCGATCATGGAGGCGCTCAATGAGATGAATGACATCCTCGAATTGTGTCGTTTGAATGACAAGCAGATGGTAGCCTATATCTCTATGGGGTTCGGCAACCCGTACAATGACCCTTACTCACCCGAGGTGGTGGAAAAATTCACGGGTATTCTAGCTGCCATGGGCATTCAGATAATTTCACTGGCAGATACAGTTGGTCTGGCAAATAACGAACTTATAGACAAGGTCTTTACATCCGTTCATAAGGCTTATCCAACTATCGAATTTGGCGCCCATTTCCATGCTCGCCCTGATCAGGCGGCTTCGCGCATCCAAGCCGCTTACCGTGCTGGTTGCCGGAGGTTTGACAGCGCCATACGAGGATTCGGTGGATGTCCAATGGCAAAGGATGATCTGGTCGGTAATATTCCGACAGAAACCCTTATCGATGTTCTCCGGGGACATAGGGA
>JAUHXN010000115.1 GCA_030426865.1 bacterium
TTTTTACAGGATGGTTATCTGGGTTACTCTATAGAGTTGAACTAACAATAAAGTATTACATTGATGAGATCAAAGAACTTCAGCTATCAGTCGCTGACATACATACTTCCCCAACTAATGAAGTTGGCGAAATGGTCGGCTGGGTAAAGCATATAGCCACTGGTCCTGTGAATCTATGCAGTATCGTTACTGAGAATAATGAGGGTATTAAGACTATTTATTCTGGCCCTGTTTTTAGTTTCTTTGACTTCACTACTGAAAACTTTACAAGATTAGATGACGGGGAATGGTTAGACAAATATAAAGCTGAGCTAGGTAATTCATTTGAGAATCTCCAAAAGCCAAAACTTTCACAGTGCTATTCGACAAATACGAAAGGAATTCGATATAGCGAAACTCCTATTTTTGAAACTACTGAACCCGTAATATCTTCAGTAATAGAGGGAAGCAATTTGGGTGGCAGCATATCATTATATCCACAACCAGCGACTAATTACGTTCGGTTTGGGATAGATGCAAACAGTTTAGAATGTGAGATTAGATTGCTTTCTCTTGATGGGCGATTACTCCAGAAAAAAGATTATCAATTAGTCACTACCGGCAATCATATTTTAACTTTGGATTTCAATGAGAATATACAAAATGGTGCTTATATTTATCAAATAACAAACGGCGATAAGATGCACACTGGTAAATTAATAGTAGAATGATTATAGATTATAATAATGCGAACGAGTATTTAGTGAACAGGATGTTTAGCAATAAAAGTTCTAACTTATCAGCCCAATATCCTGTTCATTTTACAATGCGATTTCACTTTATTTAGTCTTTACTTTTCGATCCGCTCACAATCCTCGAAATAATTCCTTTTTGATCTGTAAACTCTGCAATAAGTACTCCAGCCAAATGGATTATTATATACGCGACTAGGTAATAAATACCCAATGTATGAATATCTTCCATTGATTCTTTTAGCTCTTTAGGTCCTAGCACTATTATAAGCCCAGTAATCAGCGAAACAGTGACACATACGTAAAAAATAATATATACCCATTTTTGCAATTTCTCTTTTGTAGATAAACCACTTCTAAAGGGATTTTGTATTTTCATATTCCCAAATACTGGAAGTATAAATCTGATACTAAATAATCCAACTAATAAATACCCAATGTAAATATGCCAATCCCACATCGGTTGTCTTATCTTTTTTGCTAAGGCAATGAGCTGCTCTTGTGATAAAACCTGATCGGTTGTGCTAAGATAATCTTGTATGGTTGCCGCCACATTATACTTGTTCATCCACGTTAATCGTAAGAATATCGTGAACAACAACAATAGAAATGAGATAGAAATAGCCCAGTGCATTACTCTATATACTTTTGAATACCTTACCTTTTCCATTATGTTCACTACTTATATGAGATTATAATATACTAGTATACGAACTTTTGAAATTTTTACCAACAATAACATAATATTTACATAGTTAAAGGTCACTCAAAAAACGAACAATTCAATAATTAATTAAGAATTATATAATTTAGAATAACTATAAATCATCAAATAATAGAAATAATAAATGATTGATATAAACTCACTAAAATTTCAAAAGCTAGATTACGAAGGGTTACAAACCATAGTCCGTTGGGCAGAGGAAGAGGGGTGGAACCCCGGCCCCTATGATGCAGAGGTGTACTGGGCGACAGACCCCGATGGCTATTATGGTTATTTCCATAATGGGGAGCTAATAGCTGGTGGCTCCATTGTATCTTATAATCAAGAATTTGGGTTTATGGGTTTCTTCATTGTAAAGCCAGAACACAGAGCCACAGGGATAGGCAGAAAGCTATGGTACGAGAGACGTGAAACATTACTCAGCCGATTGCACCCGAATGCAACTATCGGTATGGACGGAGTAGTTGACATGCAAGGATTCTACCAGAAAGGTGGATTCGAGATTGCATACAAAGATGAACGCTACGAGAGAATAGGTGAGCAATTCACAAATGATTCTAATATCTCTACTATTACAGATGAAGATATAGCAGTTGTATTGGAATATGACAAACAGTGCTTCGGTTACTCGCGTCCACAATTCTTACTGCCGTGGCTGAGAATGCCAGAGAGCAAGACATTCAAATACACCGCCGATGGAAAGTTATTGGGCTTCGCAATTGTACGCAAAGCCAATGTTGGACACAAGGTCTGCCCATTATTTGCAGACTCACCTAAGGTAGCAGAAGAACTCTACAAGGCATGTCTGAATTCCGTCAAGGGCGAACTACTATATCTAGATATTCCTATGGTGAACTCGGCAGCAGTAAATTTGGTCAAAGAATATGGTGCTAAATATGTATTTGAATGTGCTCGGATGTATTACGGAACTACACCCAAAGTTGACACCAACAAAATTTATGGCATTACCACTTTTGAGTTGGGGTAACAAAAAAATGGCCGTCCTTTCAGACAGCCATTTGTATTAAATTCTATTTCATAAAAGATTATTCTTTCACGAATTGAACATAAACATTATCATTAATTCTGATAAAGTACGTACCAGTTTGCAAGTAATCGATGTTGATATTCTGTACCATTTGTGGTGCTAGGTTATTGTTCGATAATAATGCTTTACCATTCAGGTCTAATATCACTAATAAACTAATCCCTTTCTCATAACTTATGCTAATCTCTTCTTTTGCTGGATTAGGATATATATTCAATTTGTATTCTACACCCCACTCATTCACACTAGATACTGTACCAATGTTCTCAGCACCAGGAGTAGGGGTCATTACTTTGAAACCTCCAGTTCCATTAGGGAATCTACCATAAGATATATCAGTTTCTTGAGCACCAAAGTTAACTGAATCAATGATTGCTAATTCTGCATTAGTTAAGTAAAGTGATTCACCACTTGCTGACAATTTGATATCTGCGTGAAAACCTTCTTGTTCCATTTCCTTATCTGCCCAAACGATTATATATTCATTCGGTTGAATCATTGTACCAGCAGGGAAAGTAAACAATGTAAAGTCCGTGATATCATCTGTTAGTGCAAAACCACCCAAATCAACAGCTACGCCACCTTTGTTATATATCTCTATCCAATCGTCATAAGCTCCATCTTTGTCGGCTAAAGTTACTTCATTCGATGCTAAAAACTCATTGATTACTATATCACTAGCTGCAGATTCAACCATATTCATACCACCTGGAGTTGGAGTCATTGCTCTAAATTCTCCAGTACCGTTAGGGTATCTTCCAACAGATATATCTGTTACTTGAGTTCCAAAATTAACGGAATCTATTATTGATAATTCGGCATTAGTCAGATATAGTGTCTCACCACTTGCTGATATTTTAAGGTCAGCGTGATAACCTTCTTGTTCCGGTTCTTTGTCTGCCCAAACTATTATGTATTCGTTTGGTTGAATAACAGTACCTGCAGGGAATACGAACAATGTAAAGTCTGTTATATCATCTGTTATTGTATAACCTTCTAGATCCACCGCTTCCGTGCCTTTATTATATATCTCTACCCAATCATCAAATCCGCCATCTTGGTCCGCATTTGTTACATCGTTCGAAGCGAGGAGTTCATTTATTACTATATCTCCCTCTGCAGTTCCTACGGTTGATGTCAAAGAGTAAAACTCATGTTCAGCATTAGTAGGTGAAAATTTGCCAATTGCACTGTTCTCGGCGTATATATAGTATTCCATAATTGCAGATGTCATAGTCACCTCAGCACCGTAAACATCATCATTTGCTTCGCCGTCATTATGTTTACCATCATCATACATAGTGATTTTATCGAACGTGGCTCTTAGTTGTGTTCTATATCTCAATACTACGTCGTCTTCATTCACAACTTTTGCAGTAATAAATACTTTCTCACCCACTTTTGGCTGCTCAGACGAAGTAGTAATATCAGAAATAGACGGCTCCGTAGCAGAAAAATCGCTAAGTCCCATTAGGTAAGAGTATCTACCATTCATTAATGTAGTAATACCTGGAGTAGAGCTACCCGGACCAGGTCCGCCACCACCAGAAATATCTGATGTCAAATTAGAAATGAAATTGTTGTAAGTATAAAATTTGTTCTGATCTGCTTGCACATGAGTATCTATAATCTTTTGTAATGCAAGCCCTTCAGTATAATAAAGCCCATTATTAGTAAAATTATCTGTTAAGAATGTTTTGCAATGAGCTAAGTACATTTTTTTGTAAGTTGGTACATTCAACAACTGGCTTACCAATGGGTATGAAGCATCGTTTAAGTGAAGCAAATGATCCAATCTTTGTTTAGAAGAAGTATTATTCAAATTTCCTGAACCTGACATAGAAAATGTCCCAAATGATTCGTTCAAATCCCAAACTATTGGAATAAATCTACCATTATCATCTCTGTATAAATAATAGTTTTGTGCAAACCCACCTATGTAGCTATCCAGATTAACTAATACATTGTCAAAAGCTAACATCCACAATGCTCTATCTACATCAAGTATTTTCTCTATATCAGCAATATTGTTTTTAAGTGTATCACACAAATCGATCAACTCATCCCAACCTGTATCCGATTTCAATTCGTAAGCGCTATAGTATTGCGAGCTATCATTACCTTTGTAAACTAAGTTTGGTAGATTAGTAGTACCTGGGCCTGCACCATCTGGAGGATTACATTTTACAAATGTGTTTGTCTTAGAACCGAATCTATCATCTACGAATTTTTTAGAAATAGACTCCGAATTAGAATAAAGACCAATTAATTGACCATTAACATACACATTTGCATAGTTGGAAAGTGGAGCGTCCATATACTTTCTTAGCAATTTATAACTCAGAACCTCGCGAATAAAAGAAGGGTCTTTAGCTGCATTACTTAGTTTTATATCAGTATAATTCTCATACTTCTGGTCTTTGTAAGTATCTAGCTCTATATGAAAAGGATTTTTAGTTTGTCTAGCATCGTAAGTACTATTACCTTTGTATTTGACTCCTACACTATCGAAAAGCACGCCATTTATAGTCACGCTTTGTGCCATTATATAATCCTCATCACCAGCTTTTTGAGCATCTAGGAGTGCATCCCAATTACTCTCAGCAAAAACTATCGAGATTGTTTGAACTTGGTCTATATTATAGAAATCTTGAGCTTGTATCAGACTATAAGTTAATAGAAAAGCCAGTATAGTAAATATTTTTTTCATTGATTTAAACCCTATGTATTAATTATTTTTATTATTTATTATGTTAGACAATAATAACTCAATAATCCTTCGGTATAATTTTATATTTTTGAAAATAATTAGAAATAAATATTACGGTAAGTAAGATAGAAACAATATCAGAGTATATCGATACATTTGACCCTAAGATTCAAATTCTACTCAAGTCGATGAGGAAAGCCATAAGTGATGCAGCACCAGGTGCCAAGGAATGCATAAGCTATGCAATTCCAACTTACAAACTACAAGGTAATCTAGTTCATTTCGGTGCTACTAAAAATCATATTGGCTTCTACCCTTCCCCTTCTGCTATTATTCATTTTGCAAAAGAGCTTGCAAACTACAAAACGGCTAAGGGCTCTGTACAATTCCCATATACCAAGGCACTTCCATTGGATTTAATAACAGAAATTGTCAAATTCAGAGTAAAAGAAAACCTAGAAAAAAAGAAGAAATAATTCCTACTTTTTCACAATCTTAGTGGTGTAGATATTATTAGTTCCCTCGATTATAGAAATATTATAAACACCAGATAGTAAGCTTGACAAGTTTAATTCCAGTTTATTAGATAAAGCGTTAGTGTTTCTACTATAAACTTTTCTTCCAAGATAATCTGTAACTACAATAGTTAGCTCTTCTGTTGTTATAGTTGGTAAATCTAAACTTAGTATATCATCCATTGGGTTCGGATATACTGATATATCATTTGATTTTTCACTTAGAACACTATTCACTACTTGTGGGTCTCTTAGAGCACACAAATCCCAATGTAATATATCATGATATTCAGCAGCTATACCAGTTGACGATGTAAGACCAACATATCCATTACTTCCTTTGTCTAGGGTAATATACTCCTCTAATGGGAAATCAGTCAGTTCTACTATTAGAGTTGAGGGTTTATCACTTTCATTCAGATATATTTTCAAATTATGGTTTTGGTATTCTATTCTACAAGTATAGCTTTGAGTAGAATCTGATAGTATCGTTACTATGTCCTTATTCATATACACTGTAGTTTCATCTGTGTGCTTTGTTTTTAGTACACCCTTTCTATCAGGTATTTGAACAGCTAAGTGATTTCCATTGGGGTCGCTATACTCATCGTTACCCCAAAGATCTATCTCAATTGCAATAGCATTGTTTATACCATTGTAACCAATACCACCTCCATCTCCTCTGAATTCAGTAGGCAAACTGCCAGATATGATAAACGCAACTCCGTCAGCTCCAGGTAAAGAACTATCAGCCAATATGCCAGTAGGTATAATACTTCGTTTAATGGCGTCTTCTGTACCTCCACTGAATAAAAATGAGAATTCTGATTGGAATCCACCTGCTAGATTTACTTTCTCATCATAGAACATATACCCAAGATCAAACTCATACAAGCTAGTTAGACGAAATGCATCTTCTTCAAAAATTGGTTTATTAGTATGAAGTTTCAATTTACTAAACCCATTATCAGAGTTGAATTCCTCCTTACAAAAGTCGCTAATACCAAACACTGAGATGAATCCATCGCGACCACCTGGCGCATTAGGGAATTGTGCATCGTTTGTAGTCGGGAAGTCGCTCGATAGAGTCCAACCCGCTATAATAACTTTATCTGAAAGCACACATACACTTCTACCTTCATCAAAATTACTACCTCCTAAATAGCTACTAAATAATAATTCGCCTTCGTAACTCCATTTTGCAAAGTAGCAATCAAGAGTACCATTAAGTTTATTGAATTTAGAATTACTAGAGACAGGCAAATCTGTACTTCTAGTAAATGCACTTAGATAAATATTATCATACTTATCTATTACCATATCACCGAATTTATGGAAAATATTATCTTCACCATCAACACCCGCCCCACCAAAATAACTTGACCAGCTTATGTTTTTATCTCTATCAATTTTCATCAAATAATTGTCAATTTTCCCAAAATTATATTGATAGTAAGAATTCTTATTTGTCACCAAATCATCACTAGTAGTATATATATGTACAACTAGATTACCTTGACTATCATACCTAATATTCAAAGGATAATCTTGACCTCTTCCTCCATAAAAGCTTGACCAGTTCAGAGATCCATCAATATTAAATATAACTATATAATTATCATATTGATCCTGTCCACCAATCTTTGTAGGTTGTAAAGGAGTCCCTTTTTTGGGTAATATACTACTATCTGTAAAGCCACTTATAGCAACTTGATTATCTATTTTAGAATAAGAAATACTTAGTCCATAATCTGATTTATCTCCACCTACTAGCGAACTGTAGAGCAATTTCCCATTGTCAGAAATTTTCAAAATATAAGAATCATAAGTTCCTTCTCTAATTTTTAGCATTGCATTATTTGTAGTCATAAAGCTAGAACTATTTGTTCTACCTGTTACCCAAACATTTTTATCAGAATCGATAGTAATAGCGGCAGCATAATCATATCCATTCCCACCGAAATAGGTTGAAAACAATAATTCACCATCTAAGGAAAACTTTGAGATTATAATATCCCCAGAACCTCCCAAAAAATATTTAAAAATAGCATTATTAGTGGTTGGGAAATTATTTGACAATGTTTCACCAACTATCCAAATAGCATCATCAGATACGACCATATTTTGGACTATTTCACTACCATTACCGCCTACAAATGTACTCCAAACAACTTCCATATTTTCATTATATTTCGCCAAAAAAATATCATTATTCCCAGAATGAGTTTTTTGAAATGCATTACTCGTAGTAGGGTAATTAGAGCTTTTGGTAAAACCAACTATATATATATTACCATTATTATCCTTTTGAACATTAGTTATGTCATCGCTATTAGAACCACCTAAATAACTTGACCATAATAAATCAAAATCATTTGAATAAATATTAGTAAAAGTAAGTGTCGTGAATAATAGAATTAATAATTTCATTTGTATCCTCTTTGAAAAATAATTACCTCAATTTAAGTAATTTTAAAAAGACATCCAAGAGTTTAATACTTGTCTTCGAGTATGATTTTAATTATCTTTGTAACGTTAAAATGTAATTATAAATTCAAATATGAAGCTTCGATTCCAATCTAGTATAGATGTAAATTTCACTGAGCCGTTGAGTGATTTATTATATTTCAACCTAAATCAAGTGAAATATAAAGAACATATTATTGATGCTATCAATAGCTATGGTACACCGGTAATAAAAGAAAAAGGCAATAATATCACATTAAAATTAGAAGATGATATAGAAACACATACCCTTTTTTTAATTGGATCTGAAGATAGTAAAGATTTCCTTTTAGGAGTAGCTGTATTTTTTAAGAAGAATGACAATGAAGCTATTCTGCTTCATATAGCAGTTAATCACACTTTAATCG
>JAUHXN010000116.1 GCA_030426865.1 bacterium
ATCCACTATTTGCTCTACTTTTTCTTTTGAATAGTCGTTGTTTTTATTCAAAATCTTAGTAGCTTTATCTATACTAACCATGTGGTATCCACAATATTGTTTAACATGGACTATATATTTGAAGTTAAAAATTAAATTATGGGTTGGGTAATATCATTTACTTCATTACCTTTGTATGTGTATAAAAAAGAAGCGATTGAAATGATGAAAAATTATTTTAAAAATACATATAAAAGGAAAAAGGTTAAACGAAAGTCCATTCGGAATTCGTATGAATATGAATGTAAATGTTGTCGAAAGCCATTCAAGTCCCAAGGAAGATTTTCAAAACTTGATATAAAATATAGAGATTACTGCTCAGATTGTCGGAAGATTTGTTTTATGTGTAGATGCAGACACGGTAATCGTGGGAATACTTGTTCGAAGTACTGTGCAGATAGATATAAGAAGCTCTGTTGGCATTGGAAATCAAAAAATTCAATAAATACAAAGACAAAGTTAGATGCTATATTATCAAAATTCAACCTAAGTCTAATAAATAAAGATGTTTTAAGACCTTTGTTCGAATTAGAAATTCTAAGTATTCAAGAAAGGTGTAATGATATTTCTAATGCAATGTTTAAAATTCAAGGTAGAAGAAAGCTAATAAACGATGACTCTGAATTGCATTTGGATGAGACTTATTCTATTGATAAGAATACCTTTTACTTATACAAAGATTCTAAAATTATGGGTAAAATAGAAAATCATGTAAAGCCATAATTTTATTATAACACCTAAATCTAATGATTAAATATTTAGGTTTTATACTCAACTAAACATTTAACCTAACCTTTCAGATAATACTTTCTTACCTTCACAACCAAGGAAGAAGAAACGGATAAACGGCCGCTAATATCACGAACAGATTTACCTTGGTCTAATAATGATATAATCTTCTTAGTTTTTTCCTTTTCCATAAATTTGGCTATTGATTCAGTATCACCTTTACGTCTTCCTAATTTTCCACCTGCCTTCAGATAGGCATCACGTCCCATTTTAGTACGTAGTTTTAAATTATCCAACTCCATTTGGTATAATGAACCCATCACACTAGTTATCAAACTCCAAATCTCATTCTTCTTACCATTTACTCTAGATGCCAGGTTACCCATGGATCTAATCACGACTGTAACTTGTTTCTGGTCTAACCAGTCCAAGGTGTTAATTGTATCCACCATATTACGACCAATGTCTCGGATCTCTTCAACATGAAGTTCTGACACTTTCCCTTGCTCTACTAGATCAACTATCTTCATTGCTTCTGTTCTATCTTTGAAAGGACGTGAACCACTAATACCTTTATCAAAAAATACTTTATCATATTTAGTAGTGTCTGTACTGAATCTATTTCCGTGTTGTTTTTCAGATGATGTACGTTGGTATTTGACATGCATTTGGTGTTCCTAATTGAATGTGTAATATTATACAGTACGGGAAGTGTCTAAGTTTGTTGCTATTAGCGAAAATATAGATGGTGATGGCGTCCTGATTTTAGTTATGAATTAAAACGAAACAAAGTTAACTTACTTACTTTTAATGCTCTTTGGATTCTAATAATGGCATTCTTTATCAACTGGATTATCGTATCAATCCATCATACCCATGAATTGGTTATATATCTTTTCTAATCTAGAATTAGCATTTTCAATTTCTTTTATTAGAGAATCAACGGATTTACTTTCTTTATATGTTTTTAGAAGAAGTACATTATAGATTTTAATGTTCTTTTACTAACTCACGTTTTTCATACTAATGAATTCATGTAATGCTTCTTATTCTTCTAATAGTATTACATCTGCTCGTTGTATATTTTAATATATGATTAATTCATTCTATAATAATATATATTCTTGTTCGAATATACATCTAAATTAATTTTAGTATATTATACAGTTCCAGTAACTCGTGATAAGATTCTATTATTTTAAAGTCTATCGTTGGATCCTTGATTAGCTTTCCATTTTCTAATTTGAAGATGCAATCATCTTTCCAAAATATATTTACTTGAGAAGTAACTGAAGGTAAATTTATTTTCCTATGTCCGTAGAGTTGATTTGAGAGTATGAAATAATTGCAATTATCTACTTTATGTTCGTACGTTACTAAATTAGAATCTAATATTTTCATTATGCGTCTTTCAACAGAGGATTTCCCTGGATTCCATGTAAGTGTAATATTTGCCATATTTATATATATTGTATTTTCGTACTCAGCTATATTACGGGCTTTTAGGGATTCTGGCAAGAAGAATTCATTTTTATTTTATAAAATTATTAGAACATATTCTTCAATACAATCGTTCATTGATTGGATATACACATCTTTTATTAAATTTGATATTATTTAATTGATTAATGAAAAAAGAAATCGAACACATAGTACATGCGTTAATAGAACAAGCATCTGATAAGTTCTATGACAAGCATGGATTCGAGCCAGATTTTGTCTATATTAATAAAACGTACTATTTGCATCTAATCAGAGAAAAGGAAGATTTACGAAGCATCATGGGTGTTATGGCTTATACTCTAGACAACAGAGTTGTAATGGGAATGAATATTAGATTGCACTGGAGAAAGAAGATAATTGTAAGGATGAAGTAGGAATAGAAAATCCCCACGTATTACAGATAAGGATTCTACATAATAATTGTATTCTTTTAACTACTCCACCACAATCATGATCTTAGTAATAGCATCGTACGGAGTAATTAACCGAACTTGATACAAACCACTAGGGATATTCATTGTGTTTAGCTGCATCTGTTTCGACTTAGTAGATTGCGTCCATTCATCTGAGTAGATCACTCTACCATCAGTAGCTACTAACTCAAGTTTCATTGTTCCTTGTATGCCAGTGGTGATGTCTATATTAAGTACTTCACTAGCTGGGTTAGGTGATATATCTAATGTCGTTGGATCTACCAATTGTATATTTCTAAAGTCAAATACACAAACAGAATCTATGTAAATCTTACCAGGTTGTTCTATCACTTCTATATATGGATTAGTAAAAGTGTAGCTTGGGAATGTGATATCATATTCTAAAGTACTAGAAAGTAATATCGTACCAGTTAGGTTATGAATGTTAGTCTTTGTTTTATTTATTGGTTGATTCTGATTTATTGTATAGCTATCATTAGTAAAGAATGCTGTTCTATTAATGTCAGTAGTGATGCTATACTCCTGAGTTGGTAAATCAGTTTCACATTCCAAATAGATTGGTACAGTTTCTGTTTGTCCGATTTGAGTGTATAAGTCCTCTGTGCTGATTGTAGTTCTTGCATATACTTTTGCTGTGATAGGTACAGTAATAACCGTGTCGCAAGGCTCAATTATGCTAATATCAATGCTGTTGTTGAATGGTCCTAATTGCGTAGGTACAAAATCATAGTTGAATGGATATGGTTGTCCATCTGATATTATTTGTCCATTAGCTAAAGTAATATCAAACCCACTATTGTTAATGATAGTTGTATTGTCCGATTTGGTCTCTGTTATATAAACCTTACCAAAGTCAATGCTTTCTTTACTTATGTCGAAAGACAACTCGTATTTTTCTACTGTAAATGATTCTGTTGCTGTGCATCCGTTCTCATCTGTAACAGTTAGTGTATAAGTACCTGCTTCTGTGACTTCAATTTCTTTCGTTATCTCATTAGTTGACCAGAGGTATTCAGGGAAGTCTTTGTTTGATGATAGTGTAGCAGTTTCATTATTACAGATAGTACTTTCACCTATTATTTCAAACTCTGGTGTTGGACTTTCGTTTACAGTATATTCTGCTATACCTACACATCCAGCTTTACTTACGGTGACAGAATAAGTCCCTGCTTGGCTAACGACTATAACTGGTGTTGATTCGCCATTGCTCCAAAGATAGGAATAGCTTGGGTCGTTGGGTAAGACTTCTAATGTAGCAGATTCACCTGAACAGATGTCACCACCTGTGATTGTGGGTTGTAAGTTATCTTCTACCTTGATTGCTATTTCGGTGCTGTCCATACAGCCTGTTTTTGTGTCAGTTATAATTAGCTTGTAATTTCCGCTTTCGCTAACATAGATTTTCTTTGTTGTAGCTCCTGTGTTCCACTCGTAGCTATAATAAGGAATATCGTACTTCGATTCTAATAATGTCGAATCACCATTGCATATTGTGGTTGGTGTAGGTTTTAGTTCTACATTTACTTTAGGATGGTCTTTGACTTCTATAGTTCTTGATACAGTACATCCTTCTTCTGTTTTTACTGTTAAGGTATATCTTGCTGGGTTAGTAACAGTAATTGATTTTGTAGTCTCTCCATTAGACCACTTGTATTCTGGATATTCATCTGTGCTTGTGAGTGTTACGGATTCTCCCTTACATTTGATAGTATCACCTTCTATGGCTAATACATAGTCCTTTCCAAATCCAACATTCAGCTCTACATAAGATTCACAACCAACATCATTAGTAACTGTTACTCCATACAAACCGCTTTTAGAGACTGTTATGAATTCTGTTGTATCACCAGTTGACCATAGATACGAATTAAACTGTTCTTTCAATCGAATGACTATTACACCATCATTACATAGGAATGCTTTGGGGTATGCTTCTATAGTAGGTTTTGGAGTTGGTTTCACTTGGACGAATGTCTCTGCTGTATATGTCTCTTGACCGCTTCTGACTGTTACTTTGTAAAGTCCTGCTTGGTCTAGTTGGATGTTTTCTATCTCTGGGAACTGCTCACTTGATTTGTAGTTTTTTGGTCCTTCCCAACTATATTTAGCACTCGTGTCAGGTAACTGTGTCTTAGCAAATAGCTCTAACTTCTCTCCTTCACATAATATTACCTCGCTACGTACATATACAGATGCGAATGAAGCTGATATAAATTGAGGTAGACCGAGACTACCATAAACTTGTTTTCCTTTATTCAGACCAAAATAAAGTGGGTCAAATCTGTAATTTGGATTTAATTCACTATTTGGGTTTTCAATTGATGATATGTGATTTGCATTATTTCGTGATATGTATATTTTATTATTTGGGGCTATTCGGAGACTTGACATATTACCAATACCAGGATTTGGAGGGTCTTGTGAAGCATAATCTTTATTAGTAGGTACTGTTAAATTAAAAATAGTTTCAACTTTTTCAGTTCTTATATTATATCTTAAAATAGATTCTTTAGAAGTGGAATTAATAGGTTCTTCAATTGAACATAGGTATAAAAAATTAGAGTTTGAGGAAAACTCTATATCTATAAAATAATAATTATCTAATATTATCTCTTTATAGTTATAAAACTTAAGAGTGACTGCATTTAAATCTACGAGAAACAGTTTAGAATTGTAATGTTTTGGTTCTGATTCACTTGGTAATTTGAAAAAACCAGCAGGTGAATTAATAGCAATCTTGTCACCCATTTGATTTATTTTGATATCTCTGCCATTTGTATTTTCATTTAATTCAAAAAATGGCTGTGAGTTTTGTCTAAGTAAATTACCATTCAAATCAAACTCAAATGCCTTTAAGATTCCTTTTGAATCTGGACCTATAAGGATATAATTATTAGTTAATACACTATATGTAACTTGGATTGCTTCTGAGTGAAAACTTTCATCCAATTGCTTTTTATATACATCATATATTAACGTATCATTTTTAATGTCATAAGAAAATATAGAATAAACTAACCCAGTTGTATCATCTAAATTTAAAGGTGGATTATATTTTCTATTAATTGAATTATTAGTAAAAACAGGTTGGAAAACTATAAATTTATCATTTTTTAAAGGAGCGAAAACAATTCCTTCAGATTGAGACCAATGTATTCCAAACAAATGGTCAATTATATCTAGATTTTTACCTTGTAGTTCTTCACCATTAGAATGAATTAAATAATTTCCAAATCTATCAGATATAGTTGACATACATTCTCCTCCAAAAATATTAGAACCATCAAGATAAATTGGTTCTTTGTCAGGCGTATTAAAAGTCATACCTGCACTACGATTGAGTTTTGATGGATCATTGTAATCCCCAACTCCAAAATACCAGTTATAGTAAACTTTTCCTGCTATCGGTAAGGTATCGTTAAATAGTTCCCCTGCGGTTAAACTATTCAAAGTGATTATTAGTAAAATTAAAAATCTCATAATTCATCTCATTTGAACTTCAATTAATCTAGTAAAAAAATAAGGGTAGCCATAAAAGACTACCCTTGATTTGTTTATTCTTTTATAAGGTCGTGGTACTAGCGTGTGATCATTTGAAAATATTGGTTCACCATCAGGTGTATTAAAATCAATGAAATATTCGAATCCAACTACCCATTGGTTATACTCTTTTTGCGAGTAAAGTGGTGTAGTAAGAAGTAGTAGGAGTATTATTTTTAGTAAGGTTTTCATAGTGTTTTTCGCAGCCAGTTGAAATAGACCTTGCTAAATATAGTAATAGTATGTGGATAATGCAAGTGGAACCCACCTAAATCCTCCCTTGACAGGGAGGACTTACATAACTGTGCAGTTCGACTTCGCTCACTGACCACATTTCGACTTCGCTTTCTGAACGCACTTCACTGCTTTTGTTCAGAATGCCAAGTTTCGTAGAGACGTATTGCATACGTCTCCAAATAAAAGAGAGTTCTGAGACGTATGCACTTCGGCGCCGCTCAGTGAAAACAATACGTCTCTACAAAAAAAGCCACTTATTGTATTAAGCAGCTTCTTTAATAAATATTATTTCTTAATCGTATGTCTATTCAGTGAATAACATTTCCTCTAGTTTTTCGGCACCAGCACCACGTCTGATAATCTCAAAGTCTGTTTTAGTCATATCAATTACTGTTGAATCTCCTTCGAACTTGTAATTGTCAGAAGTTACAGTCAAATCGACTTGTTTGCCAAAAAAGTCAATTATTTCATCAGGAGTAGGTGCTATATTATCTTCCAATTTCGCTGAAATTGCTAATATTGGGTTGCCTACATCTTGTAATAGTAATTGTACTAATTGGTTACTAGGAACTCTTATACCAGCAGTACTTCTCTTCGGATTATAAGCAAAATGCGGTACTTTTTTCGAAGCAGGAAGTATGAATGTATATGGTCCTGGTATTAATGATTTAATTGTTCTGTAAGCTACATTGTTGACTTGTGCGAACTCAGAGATATTTGCCAAATCACGGCAAAGAAATGTAAGTTGGTGGTCTTTATCTAGTCTTCTAATTAATCTAATTCTGTCGATTGCATCTTTGTTGGATAAATCGCAGCCCAAACTGAAGCCGCTATCTGTCGGATAGAGAATAACCGCACCATCTTTTAATGCATCTGCAGCCATTTTCACTTTTCTCATCTCTGGCGTTTCCGAGTGAATGTTCAAAATTTCGTTCGCCATTTGACCTCCAAATTAGTTGTTTGAATAATTCTTTTTATTAAAGTATATATAAAAAGGAATACCTAAAGATAACAAAAATAATCCGAATACCGAACGAATTATTTCCGAATCGCCATTTATATAACTCTGTATATCTGTATAAAGGGTAGCTATGACATATATTGTAGCAACTATAACGAAAATTGCTGGGACAAAAGGGTAACCCCATACTTTATATGGTCTTGGTGTATTTGGCATTTTTTTACGAAGTACGAATACTCCGTAGGCACCGCCAGCATAGAAAATCCAACTAACAAATATTAGCATATCAGTTAATTGATCAAATGTTCCAGACATAACTAACACACTTGACCAAACTGCTTGTAATATTAGTGCATTACCTGGGGTAAAATACTTATCGTGGCTTTTACCAATTTTTTTAAAGAAAAGGCCTTTTTGTGACATTGCATAATAAACTCTAGAGCTTACCATAATTGTACCATTAGTAGTCCCAAAAGTTGATGCCATAACTGCTGCCGCTACGAACATAGCGCCTATTGGTCCCATTGCTATGTTTGCTACATCCGCTGCTATTCTTGTGCTGCCAGCCATTTGCTCGATAGGTATCACATATAAAAAAGCCACATTGATTAGTAGATAAACTGCAATAATTATAAGAGTACCTATAATCAAAGCTTTGGGTATGTTTATCATTGGTTTTTTGACTTCGCCGGCTATATAAGTAATATTATTCCAACCATCATAAGACCAAAATGCAGCTGAAAGAGCCCCTACTATACCTGCGAACATTATCTTAGTATCAGAGGAAAAACTAGCAGCATCTGTTGTTAGATTAACTACAGAGCCATCGCTGTAAGCAAATCCGAAACCAACTAAAACCAATATTGCAAGTACCTTAGCTACTGTGAATATTACTGATATTCGACCTCCAAATCTAACTCCAAGGTAATTCACAAAGCTAAGAAATAGTATTACCCCTATGGTAATAGCTTTGACACCTATATTTTCTAAAGGGAAAAATTTACCTATAAATGGTATAGTAAAGGTTATACTTTGTTCTATTTCTGTAGAAAATCGTGGGAGTACGAGGGCAGAGAACTCTTGGGAGTACTCTGCGAATACATAAGCTATAGAAGCTATTGAGCCAGTTTGGATAACG
>JAUHXN010000419.1 GCA_030426865.1 bacterium
GAAGCCGAAGTCCAATCACAATTTGATTATCGTTTTACTATCTACTCTGATGGTTTCAAACCTAAGAATTACTATACCAAAGCTCTAACAAAGGATACCGTTGTTGAGTTGGATATGTCAACTTTAACTAGTCCATTTGATGGTAAGCATATTAGGGTGTCGCTATTCTTAAGTAAATTAGAAATTACTAAACATGGACAGCATCATAATAATGCGGATACTTATAACACTACTTATAATGACTACATTTATTCGTATACTGATACGATTGTTATTAGAGATAGTATTTGTTCCATTAATAGAAAGACAATTCCAAAAAATAGCTATTTCACGGACACAGATTATGATAGACATAATTTTTTATTTATAATCAATAAAGATTCATTAGTGAAAGAATTTAGTTTCTCTCGTATTTTTAAATGTTCGTACCGTTATGATTATTCAATGGCTTACGAAGAGAAATCTATTAGTCTTAACTTGAAAGTTAACTTAGATTTAAGAAAGTCAAATACATTTATAATAACCGATTTTAAAGAAGTACAGTTAAACCTTAATTCTAAAAATTCGACTTCTCAAAATCATGGTGGTTCATCTTACTATACTGATATTTATGGAACTTTTAATACTTCTAATTCCTACATCAAAATCGAGTTTATAGACTAGCCGAATATTAACAACAAAATTGTTTAATTTGAATTTCAAAAAAATAAACAATCCATTTAATGTACGAATTTATAAAAAAGCTTGTCAAGAGCATAGTACCAACTTCCTTCATCAGGAAGAACGATAAATTATTGCGACGATTTGTTTCCCTCTCGTACAGGGGTAATGCCTACGAATGCAACATCTGCAATTTTACAATGACCAAGTTTATAGTCCTAAGTAATGGGAACAAACTTTGTCCGAAGTGTGGCAGCCTACCACGTACACGCCAACTATGGCAGTTAATAGAGCCAACAATTGCTGGTAAAGATATACTACAATTCTCACCTTCCAAAAGTTTGAGCGATAGAATAGCTAATAGCAACCCCAAAAGCTATGTAACTACAGATTACGAAGATGAGTTCGAGGCAGATAAAAAGCACGATATACAAGCAATAGATGAACTAGATAATAGCTTTGATATTGTTATCTGCTATCACGTATTGGAGCATATACCAGATGACAGAAAGGCAATGAGTGAACTTTATAGAATACTTAGGCCTCATGGCAGTTGCTATATACAAACACCATTCAAAGATGGTGATATATACGAAGATAATAATATAAATACTCCCGAAGGAAGATTAGCACATTTTGGGCAAGAGGATCACTTGCGTATATATTCTGTTGCTGGATTGAAGTCGAGATTAGAAGAAAATGGTTTTAAAGTAGAGGTAAAAGAATACTTAGAAACTGAAGACAATAGACTTGGACAAAGGGAAACGGAAATAATACTTATAGCCACGAAATGATTTGTTTATAGTATAAAAATGTCTTAAATTTCGTTTTAAAATTTTTTAATCAATTGGGGTGTTTAAATGAAATTACTTAAACTTAGTTTAGTAGCTATTCTTATAGCATTAATTTTAGTTTCATGTGGAAGCGATAATTCTACTGATCTTGATGATGATAAGGAAGTTGAAGAACCAACGGGGAAAATCACATTAGTTACGACAATAGATGGAGAGGAAAGGGAAAGAAGAGTAATTGAAAGCAAAGGAAACGTAACAACTCCAATAAACTACGAAGTTTCAGGTTTTTATACAAATGCAAATGATCTTTTTAGTTTC
>JAUHXN010000117.1 GCA_030426865.1 bacterium
AACTATAAAAATTTCCTATTTCATTTGTTTCGAATTCGTATTAACAGCTCTATACATTGAATAAATTTTATATTTTACAATCCCAATTTATAAATATAATGAAATAAATAATGCCACTAACACTTACAGATATCAAAAATGCTTTTGAAAGAATAAACAACAAAGTTCATAGAACACCTGTACTTACTAGTTCACAAATAGATGAGTTAGTAGGAGCTAAGCTATTTTTCAAATGTGAGAACTTCCAAAAAATTGGGGCGTTTAAATACAGAGGTGCTACTAATACATTACTATCATTGTCTAAAGATAAATTAGCAAATGGTGTAGCAACGCATTCATCTGGTAATCATGCACAAGCACTATCGCTAGCAGCTCGTGAGTTGGGAGTTACAGCTTATATTGTAATGCCTGATAATTCACCTAAAGTTAAAATTGACGCTGTGAGAGGGTATGGTGCTGATATTACTTTTTGTGAACCAAACTTACAATCTAGAGAATCTACTTTAGCCACTATAGTAGATAAGACAGGTGCTGAGTTTATCCACCCTTATGATAGAGAAGAAATTATAGCCGGTCAAGGAACAGCTGCTTTGGAATTATTAACCGATTACCCAGACATAGATATAGTTATAGCCCCAGTCGGTGGTGGTGGCCTCATATCAGGGACAGCTATCTGTAGCAAGGGTTTGAACTCTCAAATTAAAGTATATGCTGCCGAACCGCAAGGTGCCAATGACGCTTACCATTCGTTTTACTCAGGTCAATTCGTTCCCTCTACAAACCCAAGTACTATTTGTGATGGTTTACTTACGTCATTAGGCAAATTAAACTATAGCTATATAAAACAACACGTTGACGAAATATTACTCGTAGATGATAATGAGATTCTATCGGCAATGAAACTTATATACGAGAGACTGAAAATAATTGTGGAGCCATCATCTGCTACAGTTTTCGCTGCTGTTATTAAACATAATAATCTATTCACTAATAAGAACGTTGGGCTAATACTATCAGGTGGAAATATAGATTTACAGCCCTTGTTTGATAATTATAGTGCTAAATTATAGTATTTCAGATATTTGCATTTGATAAAGATTAGGTAAATCAATAAATTTACAAATGAAAGAACTTCTTAAATGCTAAAACTTTGCAATTATCTAAGAAACATTATATAATTATTTCTTTAATATGGCTTGCTATTGCAGTCATATTTGCTGCTGTAATAAGAGGATCTTTCTTATTCGGTATTGGTGATTGGTTCAACTATAAATACTTCCTTCACACACACTCTCACTTGGCTTTTCTTGGGTGGATATTTAACATCATATATTACTTTATGCTCAAGCAATTTGAGTTATTAGATAGTAAAAAGTACGGATATTTATTTATTGCACTTAATGTAAGTGTGCTAGGTATGTTGCTCACATTCCCATTCCAAGGGTATGCTTTGGGCTCAATTATATTCTCTACACTACATATATTATTGTCCTACATTTTCGCAGTTTTTATCTACCGTGATACTAAAGATAAGAAGTCTATCAGTAGGAAGTTTGCAATGGCAGCTATTCTATTTATGGTAATTTCTTCTATTGGCCCATTTGCTTTAGCACCGATCATAGCTAATGGTTTGAAAGAAACTATTTGGTATGACCTAGCTATTTATTTCTATTTGCATTTTCAGTATAATGGATGGTTTATACTATCTATAGTGAGTTTCATAGCTTATAGTATAAAGACGAAAGATAATGACAATTGGCAAAGAGCATATAATCTATTCTTAATTTCAACAATACTTAATTTTAGCTTGTCAACTCTCTGGACCGACCCTGGGTGGGTGATAAATATAATCTCAGTATTATCATCATTGATGCAATTTCATGCAATGTTTCTAATTAGTAAGGATATTCTTATACATCTTAGGACTATTGATAAATTCAAATCAAATGTAATGAAAGTAATATTTGGTCTGTTCCTAATCAAAGTATTTTTTGCTTTAGTAGGTTCTATACAAGAGGTTGCTATGTTTGTATATTACAATCGAAATTTAGTTATTGGTTATTTACACCTTGTGTTTTTAGGTATTGTTACACCTTTTTTCTTTATGAAAATCGCAAACGATTTAGATATATTGAAATCAACTAAACATAAGCGAATTATAGTCTTCTATTTAGTTGTCTTTCTACTAAGTGAGTTGCTACTCACATTAACATCAATAGGTTTGAACGGTGACGCTATTCTTTTCATCACAAAACTTATTGTTTATATTACTTGGTTGCTAGCCGGTATTACTTTACACATAACCGATGTATATCGATCAGCAGCCAGAAAACTGTCTAGTTAATGAATGCTTTTTCTTAAAAACCGATTTTAGATCATTATACTTGACTCTAAACTATCTAGCACTCAATAAAATATTATTAATATTTATACATTTATATTAATTCCTTAAATTGTAGTTCGTGATTTTGCACCAAATGATTAGATTATTATGTCCGAAAGTAAAGAGTTTTTAGTAACAGCTAGGAAATGGCGACCACGTCTCTATTCAGATGTAGTCGGTCAGGAGCATATTACTAAAACCTTAAAAAATTCAATCTCTTCAGATAGAGTGCATCACGCATATCTATTTAGCGGACCTAGAGGGGTTGGTAAAACTACAACTGCTCGTATTCATGCCATAGCCCTCAACAATCATACAGATGATTATGAACCAGACCTAAACTCCGAACTTGCAAAGCAACTTGGAGAAGGCAGAGCAATGGATATAATCGAGATTGATGGTGCATCTAACAATAGTGTGGACGATGTACGAAGATTAAGAGAGAACGCAAAATATCCACCGGTAAATGGAAAATACAAAGTCTATATAATCGATGAGGTGCACATGCTCTCTGACTCAGCTTTCAATGCATTGCTGAAGATAATAGAAGAGCCGCCACCACATTTGGTGTTTATATTAGCAACTACGGAACCACAAAAAATCCCCGCTACTATTCTTAGCCGTTGCCAAAGATATAATTTCCGAAGAATGGAGATAGAAGAGATAGTAGAACAGCTCAGCATGATAGCAAATGCAGAAGGGCTCGTAATAGATGAAGAATCTCTCCAGATCATTGCCCGCAAAGGAGACGGCTCTATGCGTGATAGTCAAAGTATATTTGACCAAGCTATAGCATTTTGTGGTAGAGATATAAAATATACTGAATTAGCAAGCGCTTTAAACCTAATAGACGAGATGTTCTATTTCCGTATTAGTGCTGCTATTATCAACCACGATATAAAAGAAATATTTGCGATAAGCAATGAGATAGTAACTCACGGCTATGATGTAAAAGAGTGTATGTCGGGTCTTTTGGAACATTTCCGAAATACTTTGACAGTAGTAACGACGACCAAAACAGATTTGATAAAAACATCAAAAGCATTCAAAGCTAAGTATGTAGAATTTGCTCATAATATGGCTAAAGCTGACTTACTTAGATTAATGGACCTAGCTTCCCGTACGGAGAATGATCTACGATTTGCTAGTTCACCAAGTATAAAATTCGAGACAGCATTAGTACAAATGGCATCTATGGACAAGGCAAAGGACATAGAAACGTTACTAAAGGAAGTTATGAAACTAAACGGTGCAGAATTACCAGCGAACTCTGAACCCGAAAAAAAAAAGATTGATTTAGTCTTAGAAGAAAGTCCTGTCGAATACAAAGCAGTTGACAAAAAAGAAGTTATCACGGAAAATGTAGTACCTAGACAGGAAACAGTGGAAGAGGAAATTCCTCCACCGCAAATACAAGAAAGTTTACAAGAGAAGTGGAACAGATTTATAACTCACGATTCTTTATCGGGAACTGATATAGCAATGGTCAAAGAAGTTACTGATGTAGAATTTGGTAATGAAAATATAATACTTACTACTCATGTTCAGTTTATATATGAGAATCTTGGAAGTCATATTAGACAATTGCAGTCTGAGTTTACTGATATAACAGGAAGCAAAGCTAAAATAGAAATAGTCAAAGTAGTAAAAGAAGAAGAAGAAACTGAAGAAAGAGAAAAACATCCGATTGAAAAGAAAATAATATCGGAATTCAAAGCATTCGAAGAAAAATCACAGGATTAGAAAAATGGCAATAGAAATTGGAAAAAAAGCACCTGCATTCAAGGGAATGGCAAGCGGTGATAAAGAAATAAGTTTGAAAGATTATGAAGGTAAGTGGTTAATACTATATTTTTATCCGAAAGATAATACTTCTGGTTGTACTAAGCAGGCGTGTGGATTCAGTGAGAATATAAAGCAATTCGAAAAACTTGATGCTGAAATATTGGGTGTCAGCCCTGACTCAGTCAAATCACATGACAATTTCAAAGCAAAGCATAATTTGCAGTTTGATTTATTAAGCGATCCTGAAAAAGAAATCGCTACTAAGTATGATGCCTACGGGGAGAAAAGCATGTACGGTAGAAAGTATATGGGTATAATCCGTTCGACTTACATAATAGACCCTAAAGGAAAAATAGCTGCTGAATATAAGAAAGTTAGAGTAGCTGGACATATAGAAAAAGTAATGAAAGATTTGGAAGAGTTAAAAAGCAAATAATGATAGATACTCACGCACACATAGATACTGAAGCATTTGCCGAAGACATTGATGAAGTAATAGCACGAGCTAGAGCAGCTGGAGTAGAACATATTATAATACCAGCTATTGAACCGAATGGATATGATAATCTAATAGAATTAGTTGATAAATATGATATGCTTTATTTCGGAATAGGAGTTCATCCACATAGTGCTGATAAGTTTGATGACAATGTGGAACAAAGAATAAGAGAGCTAGCTAAACACCCGAAGTGCGTTGCTATAGGTGAGATGGGATTAGATTATTATTATAACGAATTATCAGCAGCTGATGTACAAAAGCGGGTATTTAGAAGGCAAATAGAAATCGCAAAAGAATTGGGAAAACCAATTATAGTACACAATAGAGATTCGGATGAGGATTTGATCGAAATACTAAAAGAATATCAGGATGGGAATTTGAAAGCTGTACTACATTGCTTCCCCGAATCTAAAGAATTATTAGAAAAAGCAATGGATTTAGGTTTTAATGTATCCTTTACTGGGAATATTACGTTTAAGAAGTCAGAACATAAAGAAGTATTGGAATTAGTTCCTCTTGATAGATTTATGATAGAAACAGATTCGCCCTATATGGCACCTGTTCCTAACAGAGGAAAGAGGAATGAACCAAGCTTTGTAAAAGAAATAGCAAAAAAAATATCAGAGGTTAAGAATATGAACTATGAAAATATACTAGAGCAATCTACTAAAAATGCAAAGAGCTTTTTCAAGATTATGATGCTTGTTTTAGGTATAGCCCTATTTACGCAAACATCTTATGCTCAAGATGATTATAGATATAATGATGAATACATAGAAGAAGAAGCTGACTATGAAAAAGCGCCTTACCCTAAGTTTATAGGAATTGGGGGCTTTGCTGGAACTAATACAATTGTAGAAAGTCAAGTATTCATAGAAGACTCTAATGTGCCTGATAAGAATATCTCGTATGAGGGTATCTCATCATTGGGTGGTACTATTACTTTTGGTGGCTTAGCAGATTATTTGCTTTTACAAGTTGGATATGCATACTCTAAAAATACTAAAGTACAAGAAACTTCACCGGGTAGTTTACCAAACATACATCAACTAATAGAGCTTTCATCTCTTTGGATACCTAATCCTCATAATAAGATCAATGTATTCGGTGCAATTGGCCCAAGTTATATTATGAACTCTATTAATGGTGTAGATAATTCACAAATTGGTCTAAACGCTGGTGTTGGGTTTATATTCAATGTACCTATCAAAGGTGCCGGTTTGCTAAATTTCACTGCTGAGTGGAGATTGAATTTTGAGCTAAGTGCAATAGAAAGAGAAATAGAAGTACAAGCAAACCCAGTTGTAACTACTACTATCGAATCTAAGAGCTTTTATTCTATACCTAGATTGAATTTAATATTCTATCCAGAATTCTAGTATGGGTGCCAAAGAGATTTTACGGAATCTTGGCCCAGGTTTACTATTCGCAGGGGCAGCTGTAGGTGTATCACATTTGGTACAATCTACTAGAGCTGGTGCTGCATACGGATTCGAATTAGTCTGGATTATCATATTAGTTAATGTTTTCAAGTACCCATTCTTTGAGATAGGGCAACGATATACATCTACTCTGAACGAAAGTCTAATCAGAGGATATGAGAGATTGGGTAGGTGGGCCGTATGGTTGTTTATTATTCTTAATATATTTTCGTCAGTACTTACTCTAGGGGCAGTAACTTTCGTCGCTGCAGCTATTTTCAACTCCTTATACTTTCTATTTACTGGGGTCATATTAGCACCGGAAATTACTTCAGTAGTTTACCTCATTATAGTAGCTGCAATTTTATTTCTAGGTAAATACGGCCTTTTCGAAGGATTCGTAAAGTATTTAATTATATCTTTATCCTTACTTACCGTTATTTCCGTTTTTGTTGCCGCTTCTGTTGGATCTAACGTAGCACCTGATTTCATACCACCGACTATTCTCAACCAAGCTGGAATCGGATTTCTATTAGCTCTAATGGGATGGATGCCTGCACCTATGGAATTATCGAGTTGGACATCTCTTTGGGCATTGGAAAATGACAAGGAAACAGGCACTAGAAAGGACTTTAAAAATTCGATGCTTGATTTCAACATAGGATACGTTGTCTGTATTTTCTTAGCTGTGTTTTTTCTGGCTTTAGGTGCATTTGTGATGTACGGAACTGGAGAAGAATTCTCTGGAAGTGCAGTTGCGTTTTCTGGACAACTGCTCTCACTTTATACTAGTACTATTGGACAATGGAGCAAAGGTATAATTGCATTTATTATGTTTGTGACTATGTTCTCAACAGTAATTACGTGTTTAGATGCTTATCCTCGCTCTTTAGCAGAGGCAGTAAAGATAATCAAAGGCTATGGAGTAGATGATCGGTCTGATAGATATTATTGGCCTTTTTTAATAGCTATAACATTATCTGGGTCTATTCTGATTTACTTTTTTACTAGTTCGCTCACTCTGTTTGTAGATATAGTTACGATTATTGCCTTTCTATCATCGCCAATAGTAGCTACTCTCAACTTTATGGTCATAAGAAAACCATTCTTCCCTATAGAAAAAAGACCAAAACCTTGGTTAAATTGGCTCTCTTATTTTGGTTTGGCTTCCTTCTTCGGGTTCGCTTTACTTTATTTGTATAGCATTTTGTTTATGGGGTAGAGCTATAAGTACTTTCTCCAGCAATCTGATTCAGAACATTTCTTTATCTCTTCATTCCTTTTTACTAATAATTCCCTCATATAGCTTTCCAAGATTATTCTATCTACAAAACTACCTAATATTCCAGCAGGAGAGAGATATTCAAACTTATCATGCATTATTACGAGATTATTCTTTTCTTCGAAGAGATGTGTGTGTTTAAATGATTTGAAAGGACCTTTTACCATTTCATCAACAAACATATTTGGTTTTCGGAGTTCGGTAATCTTAGATGTCAAATTAAATCTGAATCCAAAATGTTTCGCTTCCCAGGTAACAGTTTCATTTAGTTCTATTAATCCAGTTATTCGTCCAGCAATTGCTTTCTCATTTGTATCAGACAAAGATTGTTGATGCAAATCAATGCTCCTCGATAAATCAAAAACAATTCCTATTTTTGAGTCAATTTCTGTACTGATATCAATCTGAGGCATTTTATTTAAAATTCCTATTCACTAATAAATCCAATTCTCTTGATTTGATTATATAACGATAGCCATTTTCCAAATTTTCACTAAAATAATCACTTCCATTATACAATTTATCGGACTGTATGTCGAGCAATATAATGTACTTATTCTTCTCAAATAGTGAGTATAATAGCTCCGATTGGTATTTTTTTCTATCCGCAATTCCTGGATGCAATTCGTGATATTTTACTACTGGTTTTAGACCCAATATATAGTAAGAAAGCACATCGTTTACTTCTATTGACGACATGTTTTTTAGACCTATGAAAGTCGGCTCACCCTTTATTATCTTGTTATTCAATTCAGACAAGTAAGAGTATTTTGTTAGTTGAACCTCTTCTATGTAAAGAAAATTCATTCTATCTAGATTAGATTTCACTAATGAGTTACTCAAATAATTTTGCTTTGCGTAGTTCAACTTTTTAGCAATTGGCATCAACAAAAGCACTACGACTACTATCAACAGCGATATTCGTTTATAGAACCTAGTTCGAATTGAGAAAACCATAGAAAAAAGCAATGGCAATGACAGAAGTAAAGATGGTATTAAATGAATATAATCTGAACGATTTAAAGCTTGATTGTAAAATAATAGCACAAGCAACCCAAAGTAAATAAATAGTGAAGCTTGTATATGTCTTCTGTAGTAAATATAATTTAAGATTGCTAAAAAAGGTGGCAAAAGGAAAATAAGTGCAATCCATATATTATAAATATAATTACT
>JAUHXN010000118.1 GCA_030426865.1 bacterium
GATAACTGCCTTCGACTTATCTCTTTCTGCTTCGATAGTGTCTAAGTTAACAAGCTGCGAATGTCTACTACGAGTACATCTAGCCCATTGGTGTCTTCCATTTTCTGTTTCGATAGGTTCGCCTATCAGCTCATGTTTAGTTTCTTTCATCAAGAAGGGAGAGTAAAGTGTTAAGTACTTTGCTCTTCTTGTTCTTCTTTTTGCAACTTTTTTAGCCATTTATATCACATCTATGTTTTATAGGGATTACAAAAATATACATTTTTATTCAAATAATCAAAATCATTTATATTATGGTTGGTTTTTTACCAAAAAGAAAGTATCCCGAATTGCATTCAATGAACCAAATACTCCTATACCATCACCCTTTACTGTGCTTAAATTAGGGTCAAATTCACTTTGAACAACTCTTTGGAAAAACCATTTGAGATAATTATTATCCATATTATAAATTGAAATTTCATGGAGTCCATACCACCTGAAAAAATTCCAAACAACAGGAGTTTTGGTACTTGGTAAAACTCCCCAAGTAGATAATTCTTTATATCGCCAATCATTGTCAGGGTTTGCGTTAGGTCTGAATACTCGTCTATTCTTCTCTCTATTTGGTACAGTGTCAAGGTAAGTACCATATTCTAATGTATCTAGTGCCTTCACTGAAACTCCCCAATAACCGCTACTCTTAATAGCACCTTCGTCTATTGGAGTTGGAATTCCATCCCATATAAGTGTGTCTTTAGATTCTTTTCTGACAGTATCTATTGGGTATTGAATAAACTGAGGTAAATCACGAACCCATTGTACAGTATCAGGTGTAAGAGTAGTTCCAGTTATCCGAGAACCATCTGACATTATGACTTCTATATTATATATAGTATTACCTTTTATTCGGTAGTCATCGTTACTATAATACCCCCTTATGCCAGTTGCATCTATTTGCAATTTAAACTCTTGGTCATCACCTGTAATAATAACTTCTGCATCTCTTATTAGTGAACTTTCGTAATCAAAAACTGCATTGATAGGTTGAGTTCTCATCAAAATAATGTCATCAATTGGTTGACCAACTAACAAAGCAGCTTCCAAGTAATTTTGAGGTACATAGTCAGTAGGTACTGGGTCTTCACAGCTATACAATGTCAATAAAGTGAGTATTATAATTATTATTTTTTTCATATTCTAATTTAGAATTTAATTTCAAATGAGAAAGTTGGTAAAATAGGTAATAATCTAAAGTCTTCAACTGTCGTTGTTTCTTCGTTCACATTGTAGAATCTGAACCAAATATCACGTCTATTATATACATTATAAATATCGAGTAGTAACTTAGCATCAAACCCGAAAGCTTTGAACTTATAGCTACCATTCAAATTTAATTGATGAGATGGTGGCAAACGAAGTCCATACCTTTGAGAAGGTACTGTTTTTCCTCTACCATTTGTTTCACCATCTAACTGGAGTTGGAATCTAGAAGTCTGACCTGTATAAGATTGCCCTGTTTGAAATGTAAAGTTTGCCCCTACATCCCAATTTTCGTTTATACTATATTGTATTACACCTTTGAAATCATGACGTCTGTCAAATTTAGGACGGAAATAATTTCCGTAGTTCAAGCTATCATACTGAGCGTTTATAAACCCAAGCCCATAACCAAACCAACCTGTGAAATCACCCATCTTCTTTTGTATAAAAAGCTCTGCCCCAAATGCTTCTCCTTTTCCTTCAAATAGTACATCTGCTCCATTATCTATCTGCAGGACAACTCTTCTAATTTCATTTATGTTTTCTAGTGATTTATAATATACATCTACATTGACATCAAACCCTTCCCACGGCTCTGTTTCTAGAGCAAGAATATAATGGACAGACCTACCAATATTGAGAGAACTATCTGTACCTAGCCAAGTATCAAAGAATGAGAAATCTTGCAATGTAGCTAATTTCAAATTCTGATGATAAATTCCCCAAGAAGCCTTAAGCGCTATATCAGGTTGAAAATTATATTTCATAGCTATTCTAGGTTCTATCGCAGTCTGATTAGCAAATTCAAAATGATTTGCTCTTATTCCAAATTGTGCAGATAAAAGTGAGTTCAATTGCCATTTAGCTTGGGCAAAAGCTGCATAGTTCCTATCTGTAAAATGTAAATTTGTACGCCCCGCACCTGAACCTTCGGCTGTAGAATCAGTAGATCCAGTAAAATTAGCTAGATAATCGAATTCATAGAAATTTACTTCATAGCCATATTTTGTAGTTATATCTTCGTTATGAAACCAATCCAAAGTATGTTTGATTGTATAATCAGTTATTATGTTCTCTTGAAGTACTTCATATCCAGAGTTATCAGCATCGAACCCATTTATATATTGACTTGTGCTTAGATTTACTGTACTGAATAGTTGAGGGTTGAAAATATGAGTCCATCTAGCAGAACCAAGACGATTAGAAATACCAAGATTGAAATTTATATTACCAGCTTCATAGTCTAGGTTATCTTTACTATAGAATCCTGAAATTGCTACTTTATCATTATCACCAAAATCTTGTGTTACTTTTGCATTAACATCATAAAAAGCAAAATCTGGTATTGGGTTTAAAGGGTCTTCCGAAAGGAATGATTTTATCAGTTCAAAGTATGTTCGTCTGCCACCAACGAACCAAGAACCATTTCCAATTGGACCTTCGAGTGCTATCTTAGATGAAATAGCTCCGACTGAAAATAAGCCTTCAACCTCTTCTCTATTACCATCTTTCTGAGTCAGTGTAAGCACAGACGATAAACGACCACCATATTCAGCATTGAATCCACCCTTTATTAGTTCTACATCTTTTATAGCATCAGTATTGAAAGCAGAAATAAAACCAAATAAATGCGACGGGTTATAAACCATTGAGCCATCTAGAAGGACAAGGTTTTGGTCAGGTGATCCTCCTCTTATATATAAACCTGAAGAGATTTGTGAAGAAGTAAGTACACCAGGTAAAAGTTGTAATGAGCGAAATATATCGGATTCACCACCTATTCGAATTTCTTTTATTTGCTGCATAGGTATATTTACTTTGCTTATAGATATTTGAACTTTATCATCATCTCTATCTGCATATACTGAAATCTCTTCGGATGTCATAGCGCCAGAACTAAGTAAAGCGTCGAGACGAAGATCTTGATTTTCTTTTAGATTGATCGATTTACGAGATTCTTCATAACCAATATAAGAATATACAACTTCATACTTTCCTGGTTTGATATTACTAATAACAAAGTAACCATCTTTGTTTGTTATCGAACCTCTAGTAGTCCCATCTATTCTAATTGTAGCACCAATTAGAGTTTCTTTGTTTGCACTATCTTTAACATACCCACTTACAGAAGCATTTTGAGCAAATATCTCGTTAGACAAAATAAACGTGATAATAATAAAAAGTAATAATTTAGATTTCATTTAGATTTGGTAAAATGTAATTTTTCATTTGCTTAGATACGATATAATAGCTCCAATGTTTTATATAAACTTGACAATTATTTAATCCACACTATTTGTTAAATTGAAATTCTATATGGAACTAAAACTGAGAAATACTATGAATAGAAATATGAAACCCGAAAGTTTAATGATGTCTTACGGCTATAAGCCAGAGCTATCTGAAGGTTCACTAAAATGCCCTATATTCCAGACATCTACATTCGTTTTTAAAAATGCAGAAGAGGGAAAAGCCTTCTTTGAAGTAGCTTATGGAATACGTGAGAAAGGTCAAGATGAAGAATTAGGATTAATTTATAGTCGAATTAACAATCCAGATTTGGAAATATTAGAAAATAGACTCTGTTTATGGGATAAGGCAGATGATTGTGCGGTATTTGAGAGTGGAATGTCTGCTATAAGTACTGTATTTATGGAATTTTTAAATCCTGGAGATGTATTAGTATATAGTAGTCCCCTTTATGGTGGAACAGACCATTTCATACATCATTTTCTTCCAAAATATTGGATAAATACTGTTGGGTTCAAACCAAATGCTACAAAAGAAGAAATAATAGCTAAAATAGAAGAAAATGGTTTTTCGGACAAAGTAGCAATGTTGTATGTAGAAACACCTGCAAACCCAACTAATGCTATTGTTGATTTACAAATGTTAGATGAACTTAAAAAGCATTATAGTAATGAAGATAATAAAGTCTTAACTGTTGTAGATAATACTTATATGGGGCCACTATGGCAACACCCACTTAGGTTTGGTGCTGATTTGGTCGTTTACTCAGCAACTAAGTATATAGGTGGTCATAGTGATGTAATTGCAGGCGCTGTATTAGGTTACGCAGAGCCAATGAAAAGAGTTAAAACCTTACGTACTTTCTTAGGTAATATGGCTGGTCCTTGGACTGGCTGGTTATTGATGAGAAGTTTGGAGACACTTAAAGTAAGAATGGAGCAACAACAGCAGAATGCTATAGAAATTGCTAAGTTTTTGAATGTGCATCCTAAAGTAACGAAGGTCCATTACTTAGGTATGATAGATGAAGAAAGCCCTAGTTATGAATTATACAAAAGACAACACGATGGCCCAGGGGCAATGGTTGCATTTGATATAGATGGTGGTGAGAAAGAAGCCTTCAAATTTTTAAACTCTCTTAAGTTAATGACTTTAGCAGTCAGCTTAGGAGGAACTGAGAGTTTAGCTGAACACCCGAGTACGATGACGCATGCGGGAGTAGAGCCAGAATATTTGAAAAGTATAGGTGTTACTTCTAGTTTGGTTCGTTTATCAATCGGTGTAGAAAATGTTGATGATTTGATTTGGGATGTTAGCCAAGCACTTGAGCAGGTATAGTTACAAAAAGGTAAGTAAATGAAATTAAAGATTTTGATATTATTTATATTAGCATCATATTCATTATTGTCTCAGCCAGTTGATATAATTGAAGCTGTGAAGAAAGATTATGGTGAATATAAAAGTAAAACTATAATTGATTCAACAGATAAAAGATTATTAGTACTTATGGAGAATCTCTTTCTAGAATCTCTTCAAAGTAATGAAAATACTCTCAGTGAGAGTACTTTATCTAGTTTACGGAACTTCAATGAGGACTCAAGTTTACCCAATTGGCATGTGTTCTACCTTTATATGTTTTATCAATCTTTTGTCGCGGATGCCGCTCAGAATCCTAATATGGCTAATCCTGAATTACAGTTATGGCTTATAGAGACTCTAACTAAAGAAGTAGAGAATATATTTGGTGTAGTTCCGACGGTAGTAGCAATATATAAAGGAGAAGCTCTACTCGCAACTGGCCAAAAAAGAGAAGCAATTAAGCATTTTAATAGATTTAGTGTTATATATCCTGAAGCCATTCCTATAAAAGTATATCGATTTCATTTAGAAAGTGATTTTAAGAAAAAGGAAAAAATGTATAACGAGTTAAAATCTAACCATCCTAATCATTGGATGGTCAAGGATTTATAAGAAGTATAAGATAAATTACTTATAATAATTATAAAAATCTTTAATTATAAATTAGACTCAATCAGTCCTATATTCGTAATCAGAAAAAATAGAAAAGTATTCTGTGTATTTTTTATTTACAATTAAAAGTAATAAATGACCCCAATACAAAGGTTTTGGAAACTATTAGCTCCTTTTAAAAAGGAAGTTTATCAGATTTATTTTTATGCCATACTTAATGGTTTAGTGAATCTGTCACTCCCATTGGGTATCCAAGCAATAGTAAATATAATTCAAATGGGTGCTTTAACAACCTCGTGGGCAGTATTAGTACTATTTGTTTTGATAGGTATTATTTTCTCCGGAGTTTTTCAGCTTACTCAACTTCGGATTGTTGAGAATATTCAACAAGAGATATTTGCTAAATCTTCTTTCGAGTTTGCTTTTAGATTTCCCAAAATCAAGCTCACTAAACTACAAAATTTACATACTCCAGAATTAGCAAATCGATTTTTTGATACGTTAACGATACAAAAAAACCTGCCTAAAATCTTAGTTGACTTCTCTTTAGCAGTATTTCAGGCATTCTTTGGATTAGTATTATTATCAGTTTATAGTCCGTATTTTCTAATATTAGGTGTTTTTCTAGTAACATCGATTTGGGTTTTATTTAAGACGACAAGTCCCAAAGGATTATCAACTAGTATTCTAGAAAGTAAATTTAAATATATTGTTGCCCATTGGTTAGAAGAAGTAGCACGTACTCATAAATCTTTTAAAAAATTCTCAAGTTTTGCTCTTCACTTAAAACAAACAGACAAGAAAACAATCGAGTATCTAGAAGCACGAGAAAAACATTTTGGTGTTTTAGTAACTCAGTTTAAATTTTTTATTTTATTCAAAGTACTTTTGGCTGCTGGACTTCTAGTTTTAGGAGGTTTATTAGTTTATAATGAACAAATGAATATTGGTCAATTCGTTGCTGCAGAGATAATCATTTTACTAATATTGACTTCAACAGAAAAGCTTATAAATAGTATAGATTCAATATATGATTTACTTACAGCGCTTGATAAAATTGGTTATATAACTGATATAGAATTAGATGAAAAAAGAAAAGTAGATCTAAAAGACAATACAAATGGAATATCTATAGATGTTTCTAATCTGACTTATGGGAGCAATGATAATTCTGATAATTACTTTAATAATTTCAACACTAATATTAGCAGTGGTGCAAAATCAACAATTATTGGTGATAACAGAATTTCGAAATCAATGTTTATTAATATAGTTTCGGGCTTCCTAGAGATCAACTCAGGTGCTGTTAAGTTAGATGGTATACCAATTGAGAACATTAATAAAAGTAATCTCAACAAGCAGCTATCAATTCATTTTTCAACAAATGAGCTATTCGAAGCAAGTCTAATAGATAATATTACTGTTGGTCGAGAAATTAGTGAAGATAGATTAAGAAAGATAATTTCATTGATGGGGTTAGATTTATTTGTATCAAATCTTCCTAATGGCATGGATTCGATAATTAATCCTTCGAATTATTTTTTATCTAAAGATATCACACAAAAAGTACTTTTAGCGAGAGCTTTGGCTAGTAGAAGTAGATTATATTTATTCGAAAATCCTTTTTTATATTTGAAACAAATTGACAAAGAAAGAATAATAGATTTTATAATTGAAGATGCTCAAGGTAGCACTTTTATCGTAATCACAGATGATGAATACTGGATTAGTAAATCTGACCAGCAAGTAATTATTACTAAAGGAGGTGGAAATGCTTAATATTTCTGAGAATAGCCTCTATAATCATATTACTAATGAAGAAATTTCATTATACAAATCTCTTGATAAGAAAAACAAAAGCAAATTACTACTTTTTATCTCTTTGACAGTACTATTAGTAATCATATTAGGTTTATTTCTCCCTTGGACACAAAATATAGATGCTAAAGGATATGTAACTACTATAAATCCTTCCCAACAACCTCAATCTATACAATCTGTTATATCAGGAAGACTTGAATCTTGGTATGTACAAGAAGGTGATTTTGTCAATGAAGGTGATACTATTGTATTTATTTCGGAAGTAAAAAGTGAGTATTTTGACCCTAATTTAGTTGAAAGAACTAATGAGCAAGTTAATGCAAATATTGAAAGTATTCAATCTTATGAAGAAAAAGTAAAATCTATTGAATTGCAACAGAAAGCAATGATTCAGAATAGAGATTTAAAGATTGAAACTACTAAAAACAAGATAATTCAGATAAGAAGAGAAATTGTTAGTGATAGCATTGATTTAGCAGCTTATGAGTTAATGCTTGATGTCGCAAATAAACAATATGTTCGAACTAAAGAACTTTATGAAAAAGGAATAAAGTCTAAAACAGATCTAGAGACAAAAAGCGTCAAACAAAGAGAAATGACTTCTAAAGTAGTTGTCCAAAAAAACAAGTTAGACAATCAAACTAACAAACTACTTAATCTTGAATTGGAGTTATCATCTATTAAAGCTGAGTACGCGGATAAAATAGCTAAGTCAGAATCTGATAAGTTTTCAGCTATATCAAGTAAGCTAGATACAAGAGCAAAAGCCGCTAAACTAAAAAACAGTTTAAGTAATTACGAAGTCAGACAGAAGTATTATTATATAACTGCACCACAATCGGGATACATCACGAAAGCTATTAAAAAAGGTATAGGCGAGATAATAAAAGAAGGTACTGATATCGTTACAATTATGCCAAAAAGTTTCGATTTAGCTATTGAGATTTATGTCAAACCAATGGACTTACCATTAATTTTCAAAGAAGAAAAGACAAGGATTCAATTCGATGGATGGCCAGCAGTTGTTTTCAGTGGTTGGCCTAATATATCAACGGGTACTTATGGTGGAGTCGTAGTTGCTGTCGATAGAATAATAAGTAAGAACGGTTTATATAGAGTTTTAATTGCTCCGAATGATGATGGTAAGAAATGGCCAGATGTTTTACGTGTAGGTTCAGGAGCTAAAGCTTTTGTACTTCTTAGAGATGTACCTCTATGGTATGAACT
>JAUHXN010000420.1 GCA_030426865.1 bacterium
GTAGTGCAGGTACAAGAACAATTTCACAGGTTACAACAGCAATTGGCGAAGTAGCAACAAATGGAATTATAAAAAAGACAGGTAAAACTCCTAAAATAGAATTAAAGAAAGCAAAACAGATTATGAATGCTTATATGAAAAATAAAGATGAGAATGCATTATGAAAACCTTAACATTAGACGAAGTTACCGACAAATACATTGGTAAAATAGGTACTCCAAAAAGAGAGAAGTTTGAATATGATTTAAACTTAGACTTATTGGGTGAGGCAATAAAAATGCTAAGAAAACAGAAAGATTTGACTCAAGAAGAACTTGGGAAGCTTGTTGGTGTTCAAAAAGCACAAATATCGAAAATAGAAAATAATCTTAATAATGCTAGGTTCGATACTATTATGAAAGTCTTTAACGTTTTAGATGCTAAAGTAAAGTTTAATGTAGAGTATTAGACCAAAGATTAGTCTTCTACCCTTGTCATTTTACTCATTTTATGCTATTTTTATATTAACCATAATATAGAAAAGACAATAAAATGATTGACAATAGACAACCCTACTGGCAACCCACAGAAGAACAGATTAGAAAAACGAATATGTATAAGCTAATGACCTCAGTCAATAGCAAGTATAATCTCGAGTTGAGCTCTTACGCTGAACTTTACCAGTGGACCATAGAAAATAAGAAAGAATTTTGGGCTGAAGTGTGGGATTTGGCCGAAGTTAGGCATTCCGAAGAGTACTACGATGTATATACAGAAGACCTCAATCGAAAGAAAATACCTAGACCTATATGGTTCCCAGGGGCTAAGATAAACTTTGCCGAAAACCTCTTAAAGTACCGTGATGATACAACAGCTATAATTGCACACCGGGAAAACCAAGAAAATATTCGTATAAGCTACAGAGAGTTATACAGCAAAGTAGCCAAGATGGCCCAATCTATGCGCGATTTGGGTGTAGTCAAAGGCGACAGAGTTGCTGGATTCGTAACTAATGTACCCGAGACTATTATTTGTATGTTAGCAGCAACTTCTATAGGTGCTATATGGTCCTCTAGTTCGCCCGACTTCGGATTCCAAGGGATTATGGATAGATTCGGACAGATTAAACCAAAAATTCTAGTAGCAGTGAATGGCTATTCGTACAACGGAAAACCTTACGATACATCAGAAAAACTCTCGAAAATAGTGGATAGTATAGAATCGATTGAAAAAGTTATACTCCTAGAAGAGATTGACGTACCTAGATTAGAAGGGGAGAAGTACGCTGTTTACTCAGATTTGATAAACAACTCAGCTGAGGAAATCGAATTCGAACAAACTGTATTCGACCACCCAGTATATATAATGTACTCCTCTGGTACTACGGGAATCCCTAAGTGTATTGTCCATGGAGCAGGGGGTACTCTACTTCAGCATTTCAAAGAACATTTTTTACATGGCAATCTGAGCAAGGGCGATGTGCTTAGCTATTTCACTACTTGTGGATGGATGATGTGGAACTGGCTAGTGGGTGGGCTCTCAGTGGGGGCAACTCTATACTTATTCGACGGTAGTCCGACTTACCCAGATACGAACGTAATGTGGAGCGAAGCAGCAAAAGAAAGAATAAAGGCCCTAGGAACGAGTCCGAAATTCCTCACTCATTGTCAAAAAGAAGAGATACATCCAGGCAGAGACAACGACCTATCTGCACTAGAAACTATATACTCTACAGGCTCACCATTAGTCTCCGAAAACTACCAATGGGTATATAACGAAGTAAA
>JAUHXN010000421.1 GCA_030426865.1 bacterium
GGATTAGGAAACCACAATACAGCTTTGTTTTGGCAATACGATACAAGAACTGGAAGAAGGTGGAACTTAGACCCAGTAGATCAAGTAAGTATTAGTAACTATGCCACATTTGCTAATAACCCAATTATTATGACTGATTTCTTGGGTGATAAAGTTAAGTATGGGTCGAAAGAAGTACGAGCTGATGTGAAATACCTTAGAAAAAACGATGCAGCTTTTGCTGCAAAATTTAAAAGCTGGAAAAAGGAATACAGAGGAAAAAATGATTTATTAATAAGAAGAAGTAATAATGGAACAGGTACACTTGATGAAGCTAGTATAACAGGTGGTTTCAATGGCAGTAAAGGGGCAGATAATAATACTGATCATCTAGATTATACAGCAATCAGAGGGGCGCATCAAGGAGAATATTCTATATTGAATGTAGGGTTCTCGAATACTCAACCAAGTTATTTTAATGTTCCCTTCAATAGTACATTAAATGTAAATAGGAGTATAAATGCACCTAGTAATATCGCCAATAATTTTAGTCACTGGGATTTGTTAGAGGAAGATAAAGTGTTTACTGAAAGTGGTTCCGAAACAATTGGACAACTCAGAATTATGGATCCTAATTCCCCAAATACAAAACTGACAGGAACAATAATAGATAGAGATACACATCCTTTGGGTTCCTACCTTGATGGTAGAGCGCCATCTAGTGGTTATGGTGTAATGTTAAGAGCTTCTAGTAATAAGACTTTAATGAAAGTGCCAAGAAGTTCTTCTGGTGTATATTTGTGGAACCGTGCTACAAAACTAAGTAATTCAAACTATTCTGATTTACAGAAATTAGGTATTACATCTGAAGATTACTATCGTGAAGTGAAGAGTGGTTTCAGTATAGAAGGATATTTAAATGATTTAAAGACAAAATAATATGAAGAAAGCGGCTGTAGTTTTTATTGTTTTTTTTATAAACATGTTTTCTTGCACCTGCTCAGTGTTAGGACAAGACATCATCGAAATTGATAGTGCCGGGTTGACTGTTAATGGTCATTACATTGGAACTCCTAGTGAAGATACACTTTATGAAAAGTATAGTATTAATAATTTTAAAACAATAATTAAAAAACCTCGAAAGTATGTTAGAAGGTCTAATACAAGTTTAGCCCTATGTAAAAATAAGTGTCATACTAAGTTTTTTGCAAACTATTCATTTGTCAATAAAGGTAATGCTCCCGTTATCCAATTTGGTCATACGTATGCGTCAAAAGAATTTTTGACAGTAAAAGTTCTTGATTTGGAGATCAAAAATACTACTACGAGAAAAGATATATTGAATTCGAAATTGTATCATCTTTTTTCGGAAACAAAAGAAGAGAATAAAGAATCCAACAGTTTTTATTTCAAAAACATATTCGATTTAAATATTGATATGATGATAAATGTACCTAAAGAGGACAATGCTAAGGTACTTGATGTGTGGATATACCTTAATTATTTTCATGAGATAACAGACCATGGTGATAACTAATCTCAAGTCCCAACTGGTGCGGTTCTTCCATAGGGAAACCGTGTCTATAAAGTCATTCGGTTTGCAATCAGCATTTATTCAGTGGATATAGCTCAATTATGTACTACGTACCTCAAAATGTACTGGTGCAGGTATGTAGCGATGCAGCCGATAAATACTGCTTTGGGTTCAACGAAAAAGATAACGAATGGGCGGGTATTGGTAATGCCCAGGATTATGGGTTTAGGTTGTACGACACAC
>JAUHXN010000422.1 GCA_030426865.1 bacterium
GGCCTATTCATTGTAATCTCATATGTGAAAATCAAGGAAAAAAACAAAGTAATTTACAGGAGGACCATAGAGAACCTGGAAGCACAGTTAAAGATGGAAGACCCCAGTGTTCAAACCAAAAAACTTGAGGTCAAAATGGAGGATAAAACAAATATTCTTGACGATAATGTAAAAGACATTATTCTAAGCCGATTGAGAAAACTGGAAAAGGAAAACTTTTTTATAGACTCCAATTGTAATCTACATCAACTAGCGGAGAAGCTTAAGACAAATCCCAAATACCTATCTCAGGTTATCAATATTGAGATGGGTTCCAATTTCAACAACTACATAAATGAGTTGCGAATCAACTATTTATTGACAAGATTATTACAAGAAGAAGAATTCCGAAAAAGTAAGCTGAGTTACATTGCCTCATCTGTCGGCTACAACAATCTAAATACATTCAATGCTGCCTTTAAAAAAAGACAAGGAATACTTCCTTCATACTTCATTAAGCAATTAAATGAAGAAAATAATTAATTGGTCAAATTTTAAAATCGAAAAAGGTAGTATGGGGAACCACTACTACCTTTTTTTTGAAATTAAATAAACTAACTCTAACAATTTTGTAACTATTACTACAACAACAAGATACGCTAAAAATCAGTCATTTATATCATATTATAGTCAGAACTAAGTAAAATTCATGAATTTGAAGTTCAGTATTACTTGCAGGAGTAGGTAGAACATTTTAATAGTAGTTGTACATGAATTTTCAAAAAGAATTAAAACCTTACCATCCTTGCAATTCATTTTTCCCGATAGTAAATCAACTAACACTTTACTTTCTCAACTATGAGTAAGTACAATTATTCAATCTCATAATAATTCCCTGGTATAATAGCTATCAATAAATATACAACGATAATTGATGGTCTAAACACCAACACACCCATTGTATTATAAAAAAAGCTTGGAGATATATATCTCCAAGCTTTTATAAAATTAGATTAAAATGAGATGCTCAATTAATATGCTGGATCTTGCGTAATAGTAGGCGTACCATCAACTGCTGATCTATCAATTGCCTCAACAGGAATAGGGAAATACTCATGCTTCCCTTCAACAAAGGTCTTTCCTTGTAAGTAACTTCTATGCTGAGATTCACTAGCAATATAAGCATTAAGAACGTCTGCTGCTATACCCCATCTTTGCAAATCAAAAATTCTATGTCCCTCTAATGCAAATTCCAGTCTTGATTCAAATCTGACCGCTTTACGGGCAACATCTGGATCTGTCCATGGAGTATCATAAGTAGCGATGTCATAATTGGCAGCAGGAACGCCTTCTTCAATGGTGAAGTCATTTCGCTCTTCACCTTGTATGGCATTGGGCACAAAACCTGCTGGATTAGCAGCCCTAGTTCTGATTTGATTAACCAATGCCCTTGCATCTTCTAGAAAACCAAGCTCAACATTGACTTCCGCCAACCATAAAATTATCATATCCAATCTCATGATACGGTAGTTGTTAGCAGAAAGGTTACCCCAACCACCTTGACCAAAAGCTTCTGGTTCAGCTACGTGCTTCATAGAGAAGAATGGGCCCGCATAGTTTATATCTCTAACAAAATCAGTCTGATAAATTTTAAATCCTTTATATAAGATTCCAGGTCTACCAACGGTATGGTCTAACCTCGGATCCAAGGTAGTTGTAACCACTGAAGAACCATCAGCGTTTACATCAGAAGAAACATCAGTATCATCAAACGTA
>JAUHXN010000119.1 GCA_030426865.1 bacterium
CTTTATCAACTGCACTTGCAGCAAAAGACTATAATATTATGTCTGGTGGTACGGATAATCACCTTATGCTTATTGACTTACGTAACAAGGGTTTGACAGGTAAAAAAGCTGAAAATACACTAGACGAAGCTGGTATGACTTGCAACAAGAACTCTGTTCCGAATGATGACCAATCACCTTTGGTGACTTCTGGTATTCGTCTCGGTACACCAGCGCTAACTACTCGTGGTATGAAAGAAGATGATATGCGAACAGTCGCTGATTTCATCGACAGAGCGATATCAAACGCTGATAATGAGAGTGTTATAGAAACTATAAAAAATGAAGTACACGAATTTACTAGTGGTTTCCCACTTCACGTACCTGTAAAAATGTAGTATAGATAATAAAAAGAATTTGAAAGAAAAGGCTGCCTGAGGGTGGCCTTTTTTGTAAGTTAACTACCTCAACAAATCAATCAGTATATAGCTTATCAAACAAGTGAAGCCAGTTATAATTGTTAAATCTATTACGAAGTTTAGCACTTTATTCTGGCTTTTTCTGAATATAGCAGACATTAAGTACCCAACCGATATTATTAGGAATATCAGAGCTAATAGATTATTACCCAAGTCCTTGAAGTATATGGCGAGTGTTAAACCGCCTATACAGAAACCGTAGATTAATATATTTTTGAATAGTTTATACATTATTGTTTTTTCTCATATCCATAGGGGCAGTGCTTGCAGCCAGATTTGCAACACCAGCCACGATTTTTGTGATATTCTTCAGTGAATACGAAATAACCGCGATCATCTATATAGTAATCGCGGCCTTCCGTTAACTTTTTATCATTTGATGACATTCAGTTCTTTACCGACTTTTATAAATGCCTCTATAGCTTTAGTAACTTGCTCATCTGTATGTCCAGCAGAGAGTTGTACTCGGATTCTATCCATTTTCTTCGGCACTACTGGGAATGAGAAGGCGATAACGTATATACCTTCTTCAAGCATTTTATCTGCAAACTTAACGGCTAGCTTAGCACTATCGTCGAAGTTACGGAACATAATCGGAACAATAGGGTGTATGCTCTCTATTATGTCGAATCCAGCAGCATTTAGGTCATCTCTAAATCTTTTAGTGTTCTTTCTGATTTGGTCTAGCAATGCAGTTGACTCTGTTATCATATCGATTGCTTCTGAAGTAGCGCCAACTACAGCAGGAGCTAATGAGTTAGAGAATAGATACGGTCGGCCTTTGTTACGTAACCACTCTATCATCTCCTTACGACCTGAGATACATCCACCAGAAGCACCGCCTAGTGCCTTACCGAAAGTTGTAGTGATAATATCTACTCTATCCATTACATCAAATTGCTCGTGAGTTCCTCGACCCGTTTTACCCATAAATCCTGTAGCATGGCTATCATCTACCATTACTAGTGCATCGTATTTATCTGCCAAATCACATATTTCTTTTAACTTGGCTATATCACCATCCATTGAGAAAGCACCATCAGTTGCAATAACTTTGAATCTACAATCTTTAGCTTCCTGCAAGCACTTTTCTAATCCTTTTGCAGTTTTACCAGTAGCCTCATCTAATTCCTCCACATCTCTCATGTCAGAGTGCTTATATATCCATCTTTGTGCTTTACTTAGTCTAATACCATCTATAATAGAAGCGTGATTAAGTGCATCAGTGATAATAGCGTCTTCTGGTCCAAAGAAAGGCTCAAAGAATGCACCATTGGCATCAAAGCAAGAGCTGAAAAGTATTGTCGATTCAGTTCCTAGAAACTTAGATATCTTTTCTTCTAATGCTAAGTGACTATCTTGTGTACCACAAATAAATCTAACAGATGAAAGTCCATACCCTCTTTTATCCATCTCTTTGTGGGCTGCTTCAACTATTCTTGGGTGAGAAGACAATCCAAGATAATTATTAGCACAGAAGTTCAGTACTTGCTTACCATTTACTGTTATTTCAGATGATTGGGCTGAATCTATTCGTCTTTCTGTTTTATAAAGTTTTTCTTCTTTTAGTGTTTCAATTTCAGATTTTAGATAATCTTTGATACTTCCGTACATATTTAAACCTATTTTTTTTAATTTGGATTTCTATTTTGGTAAATATAACGATTAAGAGAATAAATGAACAAAGAGATTCGATACTTTTATCCAGTATTAATAATAATAGTCGTATTTATTACCAGATTTGCATTCTTTTTAGACTACAATGTTTTTCTATCAGATGATGATGCAGGTTTTGCACTAGCAGCTCAAGATTATAATATAGAAGAATCAAGACCACATTTACCAGGGTACTATGTCTTAGTCAAGACTATAGCTTTTGTGAATATAGTTACTAAAGATTCTTTTATTTCTATGAAATTACTAGTTTTAGCATTCTCATCTCTATCCGCATTGATTATCTTCAAGCTTTTCTTATTTCATTTCAATGAAGAAAAATCGTTTTGGCTAGTGATACTATTATTCACTAATCCGCTTATATGGTTTTATCAATGTACTCCCGAATCCTATGTATATGATCTTTTCTTTTCATCGTTGATTGCGTTACTCTTCTATAAACGGAGCACATATTTTTATTTTCTTCCACTTATCTCCGTTATGGGTGGTATTCGAATGAGCTCAGCATTCTTTCTAATCCCGCTCTACTTCTATATAACTTATGTATATGCAAAAGAAGGTAGATTATCATCGAAAGTATTAGCATTGGCTAATTTATTCGGATTATTAGTAACAGCATTTTGGCTTTTACCTTTGCTTAACTCAGTAGGTGGATTTGCAGCTTATCTGAAGTTGTATGACACTCATAGTCCAATGCCACCAATCGGACCTGTTAAGAATATGGCTGGATTTGTGGCTTATGCTATTACTTTCTTAATACCAGTATTTGCAGTATTCACATATTTAGGAATCAAGCGCAAATTCACAAAAATTAAATTAAATAAGGGTATTGTATTTAATCTTTTTTGGTTAGTTCCAGCATTACTATTCTTTATATTTGGACACTATTCGAAAGGTTATATATTTTTAATCTACACTTCTATTATTCTTATTCTAGGAATAATATATTTCAATAATATTAAAGGCTTTAAACTACTTTATAGTGTTATATTATTTCAGATAGCATTCTTTTTATTATATCCTTATGATAATATAGATCCAAATACGAATTTCAGACGAGAAGCACGTGCGACATCTCTAGTTGAGGTTTATTGGGATAGATTGAACTCTGGGTATTTGCATAGTCGTTCTAGGTTAAACCATTATAATGAAGTAAACTCTAGTTTTGAAGAATGTATAAACTATCTCAAATATCATATTAGTAATCCAGTGATTTTCGATGGAAAATCTTCTGAAATGACTATTAATGCGGAATCTTATAAATATTCGGGACTTAGATTTGTTACACAGAAAAATTTTGATAGGGAAGACGAGTATATTGAACAATATGGACTAAGTTTGAAGTATAAATACGGTCTAACTGATTTATATAAAAAATCATATATACTTTGCGATAATAGAATGTTGAGTTATTATGAAGGTTTAACTGATAAAATTTATCAGAATCAGAAACATGCAATAGTAAAAGTTAAAGCAGGGAAAGAGGAAGAATTTAAAGATTTTTATAAAAACCTTTATGCAAAATAGAGACTAGAAATATCTTTCGTACCAAGCGCTCAATGCAACAAGGTTGTAAATGTGAGAGCCACGTTTTTTACCGGAATTGTGTACTTTTATGAGATTACGTTTGAATTCATCATTGATAATACCCGTTTTGGCAAATTTAGATTCGAATAGATGGTAGTGAGCTAGTTTTTTCCAAGGACCACGGAACCAATCATGAACAGGAGCTGCAAATCCCATTTTCTCTCTATAAATAATATCATCAGGCAAAATACCTGAAATAGCTTTTTTCAACAAAGATTTCGGTTCACTCTTATCAGGTACTTTTATTCTGTCAGGTAGTGAAGTAGTGAATTCCACTAGTCTATGATCTAAGAATGGCACTCTGGCTTCTAAATGATGAGCCATTCCTATCTTATCAACTCTCATAAGAAGAACTTCAGCTAATCGTTGCTGCTGCTCTATATACATTATCTTTTCGAAATACTCAGCATCAGTTTTTATATTTTCAATCTCATTATAGAGTGATTTCGCATATTGATAGGGAATTGAAGGATCAAGCCTATCGTCATTTTTCATGTTTTCAATTGAAAATTGACCGAACATAGGAACACCACTCCAGCTAAATTCCTCATCATAACTTGCTCTACGTAAATACTCGAAGGCTAGATCTTGATTAAGTATTGGATTGAATTTAGTTGCAATCTTGTATCCAGTCTTACGCAGAGCTTTGGGTAACATTTGGTAGTATTTCCAATAAGAATTTTGGAGATTATAGCCTTGTAACATCCAACTATAACCAACGAATTGCTCGTCGCTACCTTCACCAACTTGTATTACAGTTGTTCCTGACTCGTGTGTCAATTTACTAAGATAATAAAGAGGCATACAAACTGGATCGCCATTCGGTTCATCAGTGTGCCATGCAATATCGTCTATAATTTCTTTACAATCCTTATCATCAATAAGAATTTCTCTGTGATTGGTACCAAACTGTTTAGCAACTTTTCTAGCGTATTTTAGCTCATTGTATTGTTCTAATTCTTTGAAGCCAACTGTATATGTGTCAATTGGTCTATCCATCAACTCTGCCATTAATGCAACATTCAAACTAGAATCTATTCCACCACTTAGAAATACACCAAAAGGAACATCTGATATCATTCTTGATTTGACAGCTTCTCTGAGTAATCTAACGGTCTCCTGACCGGCATCTTCAAAACTAATATTATTATTAATCTTTGTTAGGGGAGTCCAATACTTCCTCCAATCCATTCCACTTTTATTCAGAGTAATCAATGAGCCAGATTCAAGTTTTTTTATACCTGCGAACAGACTCTCTTTCTTGCTAGACATAGCATAAGTTAGATAGTTTGGTAACTCTTTATAGTTAAGTTCTCTGCTAACTTCAGGATGAGTTAGGATCGCCTTTATTTCAGATGCAAATATGAAAAGACCATCTTGGTAATAATAATAAAATGGTTTAACACCGATTCTATCTCTACACGCGAATAGTTCATTTTCTTCACTATCCCAGATGGCAAATGCCCACATACCTATTAGCTTATCTATAATTTCTTTGCCATAATACTTATATCCCTCTATAAGTACTTCTGTATCTGACCCTGATATAAACCTCAAACCTTTGGACTCTAGTTCGTCTTTGATTTCTTGGAAATTGTATATTTCACCGTTGAATACTATTGTGTATCGTCCATCTGAAGTGGACATAGGTTGAGTACCGGCATCTGAAAGATCAATAATTGATAATCTTCTATGACTAAAACCGCATTTATTGTTTTCAGAACTCCAAATAGAACCAGCATCAGGTCCACGATGTATAATCTCATCGCCCATATTTTGAAGTAATCTTGGAGTAATACTACTATTAGTTCTGAAGTCTACAACGCCTGCTATTCCGCACATACAATAACTTGGTTTTCTTTATTGGGATTCTATTATAGAAATGAATTTTTTAACGGTAGCTTCTAATCCATATTTGATTGAATTAGAAATTATAGAATGACCAATGCTTAGCTCATGTATTTGTTTGATTTTAGCAATATTAGCTGTATTATCAAGATTTAATCCATGACCAGCTGCTACTTTTAGTCCAATAGAATCAGCAAATAATGTTGCTTCGTTTATTCTAATTAATTCACCATTTTGGCGAGAAAGTTCGGTTAGATTTGCATAAGTTCCAGTATGTAGTTCTACCATATCTGCTCCTACACTTTTAGCTATTTCTACAGCTGTTTTATCTGGTTCTATGAAAAGGCTCACTTCGATTCCCTTATCATGCATTTTTTTGCAAAGTGTGATTAATTCGTGTTGAACAGAAATCACATCTAGTCCACCTTCGGTTGTTAGCTCTTGTCTCCCTTCTGGAACAATAGTAACTAGATCAGGTACAACATCTAGAGCAATGGCAATAATGTCATCATACATAGCCATTTCTAAGTCAAGTCGGGTAGAAATATTATTCTTTAGATTATAGACATCCTCATCTTTGATATGCCTTCTATCTTCGCGTAAATGACAAACAATTCCTTTAGCACCTGCAGCTTCGGAAATTAATGCTGCTTCCAATACATCTGGCTCTGCGCCTCCTCTAGCATTGCGAAGAGTAGCTACGTGGTCTATATTCACGTTTAATATCATTTACTTCCCTTAATTATTTTGAATTCTACTTTTCTACTTTCTTCTAATATACCATTATTTTTTGATTTTAACTCACCTTTACCTTCGTAAGTCAATCTATTCCTATTTATTCCATTATTTACAAGATAATCAAATACAGATTTAGCTCTTTCTTCGGATAACTTCATATTATTCAATTCACTTCCTATCTCGTCTGTATATCCGAGTATCTTAATTTCTGTATCTTGATTAAATTTTAAGAAATTAATCAATCTTTGTAATTCACTATTTGATTTTTCGTTCAACTCACTTTTACCAAATTCAAAAAATATATTAGATAGTTTATAAGTTTCACCTGTCTTTATTGGTTTCATACTCAAATCTAAAACTGTTATATTACTTTCTGAGTTATTGAAATCAATTGTTTTACTTATAGAGTAAAATCCATCAGCAACAGTGTTTACACCATATCCACTACTCTTAGGTAATACAATCTGATAGTTACCATTTTTACTTTCACTGTATGTAACACCGATTATTCTATTAGTAGTTAAATCTCTAAATTCTAATTTTGATCCAATTGGTGATTTATTAAGTTCATTCGTTACTATACCTTTAACTATAACTGTTACCTCAGGTTGTGCTTCTTTAGGTAATTCTATTCTAAATATATCTTCTTTTCCGATTGAGTTTTGTGAAGAAACGAAATAAGCGTAATCATTTTGAGATGAAATTGTAAAGTATGCTTCCCAACCCTCTGTATTTACATCACTTCCTAAATTACTCGGTATGCTCCAAGTTTTAAAAGAGTCTTCAGATTTTGTAACAAATAAATCCATGCTACCATAGCCAGGCCATCCATTTGTAGAGAAATAAAGTGTTTTATTGTCATTAGAGATATACGGGGTTACTTCGTCTGCTGCAGTATTAACGGTAGGTCCTAAGTTCTTTATTTCAGTCCAACCACTATCAGTAAGGGTTGTATAATATAAATCTAAACCACCATAAGAATCTTCTCTTTCCATAGATATAAACATTGTATTCATACTTTGGGAAAGCGAAAAGTTAACGAAGTTACTTTTGTTATTGGTTTCTATAAACTCAAATTTTTTCAATTCTGACCATTCCTTATTTTCATATCTTACATAAGATAATGCGGATAAGTCCTTAAATTTTAAGCTTTTTCCCATTAATAGCATAGTACCATCTGAGTTAGTAGAAAATGCAAAATTATTACTTTTATTATTAACAGGTTCATACAGATTATTTGCTTCAGAAAATCTCCCATCTTCTTCTAATATACTCATCCAAACATCTTGTTTCTTATCTATACCAATATTATCAGGGTGATTATCACGAGTAAAGAATAGTTTTTTTCCATCAGCTGAAATTACTGGGGCTAACTCTGAATGAATAGAGTTTATACGAGAACCCATATTCTCTGGATGTGAAGAAAATAATGTTTCCTCTATCTCATTAATATCCCATATATTATTAGTGTCAGTAGATATACCTACTGCATCTAATAATACTTCCGATTTAGTATTTATTAAATCAAAGTAAAGCTTTATAATATGGATTTCGGTAGTTTCAGGTAGTTTTATGGTAATTTTTCCATTGTCTTTGCTGATAATATTTTCTAGCTGGTAAACACTTGTCTCTTTGCTATCAATATCTATTACATTGATATCATGTAATGATTCACTACCAATAGGCATGTTTATCGAAATAAAGTTCGAAGCATTATTGCAATCAAATTCTAATATAATATTTTCGTAGAATTCATAGGGAGTTATATTCGGCATCCAAGCAGTTGGAAGCTTGTCATTGTTGAAATTATTAGGTGAACCTAATGCTTGATTAGCTGAGAACTGGAGTTCTCCACTTTGACTAGAAAATGAAATTACCTTTTCAGCCCAACAAATCGGATTCTTTGAATATAGGGTAGAGGTAATAAACAGTATTAATAAAAAAGATTTAGTTATACCATTCATTCTTAGCATCTCTTTTCATTAAGTCTTGAATAGCAATTTTTGGATCTTTATTTTGAAATAATGTTTTATAAACTTTTCGTGTAATGGGCATTTCAATATTATACTTTTTACTTAATTCATAAGCAGATTTAGAAGTGAACACACCCTCAGCTATCATCTTAGAATCAGACAAGATAT